>CAYMNX010000088.1:0-5301 GCA_964391905.1 uncultured Rhizobiaceae bacterium | reverse complement strand
GTTGCCGTTTTTCGACGCGCTCGCCGGTGGCTATGAGTTGCTCGTGCCGGAGCATCCCGGCTTCGACGGGTCGGATGATCCGCCGTGGATCCGCAACGTGTCGGACATGGCGATGTTCTATCTCGACTTCATCGAAGCCTTGGGGCTGGAGCGCGTGCATCTCATCGGTCATTCGCTTGGCGGATGGATTGGCGCGGAGATCCTCGTTCGCGACCGCGCGCGATTTCGCAGCGCGAGCTTCCTTGCGCCGGCCGGTATCCGGGTCGAGGGCATTCCGGCCGGCGACATCTTCATCTGGGCGCCCGACGAAACCATGCGCAACCTCTTTCATAATCAAGTTCTCGCCGAGGCCGTGCTGGCCTTGCCGCTGACCGAGGAGCAGCAGGACATCCAGCTGAAGAATCGTTTCACCGCGACGAAGCTCGGCTGGCAGCCGCGCTGGTTCAATCCCGACTTGGAGCGCTGGCTCCATCGCATCAAGCTGCCGTCGCTCGTCCTTTGGGGTGAGAACGACAAGGTGATGCCGGCCGCTTATTCGACGCGGTGGCGCGAGCGTCTGCCCGATGCGCGTCTCGTTACGATCGCGGAGTGTGGGCATCTGCCGCATATCGAGAAAGCCGAGCAGACGGCCGACCATGTCCGCGGCTTCTTGAAGGGAGTATCGCAATAATGAAGCTCATCTCCTTTCATTTGATGCCCTACCGCCCGCTCGATCTCGAAGAGGCGTCGAAGCATCGCGCCGCCTGGGTGGTACTGCCCAACCGGCTTTACGATCCCGTGAAGGGCGCCGAGGAATACGAGGCCTATATCGATTTTCTCGTTGACTGCGAGCGGCTTGGCTTCGATGGGATCAGCGTCAACGAGCATCATCAGAATGCCTACGGCATGATGCCCGCGCCCAATCTCATTGCAAGCGCGCTCATTCAGCGCACGAAGAATATCAAGATCGCGGTTCTCGGCCGTGCGTTGCCGATCGTCAGCAATCCGATCTTCATTGCCGAAGAATATGCGATGCTCGACAATCTCTCGAAGGGTCGGCTCATCTGCGGCTTCGTTCGCGGCATCGGCGCCGAATATCACTCGAGCGGCGTCAATCCTTATTTCTCGCACGAACGCTTCCACGAAGCGCACGACCTCATCATCAAGGCCTGGACGCAGCCTGGTCCCTTTCCGTTTGAGGGCCAGCATTTCAATATTCGCTACGTCAACCTCTGGCCGCGCCCCTATCAGACGCCGCATCCACCGGTTTGGATTCCCTCGCAAGGCTCGAGCGAGACGGTCGCTTGGGCCGCGCATCCCGACCGGAAGTATCCGTTCCTCGTCACCTTCTCTCAGAGCGATCTCGTGGTGCGCTATTTGACCGCCTATCGCGAGCAGGCGCGCAAATACGGCTACGAGCCCGAGGACGGGCAGTTCGGCTGGGCCTGCCCCGTCTACGTTGCCGAGACGGACGAGCGCGCCAAGCAAGAGGCGGGCCGTGCGGTCGAGACGCTCTTCAATAATTATCTCCGCATGCCGGTCGAAATGCTGATCCCCCCCGGCTATACCTCGCAAAGCTCGATGAAGAATTTCTTCAAAATGCGCACGGCCGTCGGCGGTCGCGTCAATAGCGCCGACTATCTGATCGGGAGCGGCACCGCGCTCATCGGCAGCCCCAAGACGGTGCGCGCGAAAATCGAGGAGATGCGCGACAAGACCGGGCTCGGAATTCTGCTTCCAATGTTCCAGTTCGGAATTCTTCCGGACGATCTTGCGCGCCGCAACATCGAGATGTTCGCCGCTGAGGTGATGCCGCATCTGAAGCGCTAGATATTTAAGAAATGAACGCTTGACCGCCAGATCGCCGCAGGCGCAGTGTTGGAGCGGGAGGAGCTGGGCTGGGTCTTCCCGGCCAGCTATACGCCGAATCGAAAATGACGCGCTGCTTCAAGCCGCCGCGCGCAGGAGGCGTTCATGGCCATTACCGCGCCGATTGAAGGAACCGCCGCGCAACCGATCGCCAATCGCTGGACCGCTTACAGCGCGACCGTGCTCGGTATCTGCATTCTCGCTTGGGCCTTCGACGTCTATGAGATGACAGTGATGCAGCTCATTACTCCGCTTCTCATCAAGGAGTGGGGGATTGCGCCGTCGACCATGGGCAATATCACGACCTTGTCGCGCTGGATCGGGCTCATCGGCACTTTCACCTTCCCGGCCTTGGCCGATCTCTACGGCCGCAAGCCGGTTCTTATCCTGTCGATCCTCGGCTTTTCTCTTTTCTCGGGTCTCACCGGCTTTGCCGTGGGTCCGCTGTCGCTTCTGATCTTCTCGTCGATTACGCGGATCGCACTCGCCGGCGAGACGCCGGTCGGCATGGTCATGGTCAGCGAGACCGCGCCGACGCGATGGCGAGCGACGGCCTTGGGCGGGCTCGTCGGCGGCTATCCTTTCGGCTACATGCTGTGCTCGCTCGCGGCGTTGGCGGTCGTGCCGCTATGGGGATGGCGCGCGCTCTATTGGCTGGGGGTGTTGCCGGCACTGCTGGTTTTCTGGGTTGCGCTGGGCGTCAAGGAGAGCCCGCGCTTCGAGCACGTCACCACGACGATGCTGAAAGAGGGCCTCAAGAAACAGCTGAACATCTGGTCGCCAGTACGCGACTATCCGCGCGAGATGCTGCTCGCGACGCTCATCTATGCCTTCTATCTTTTCACCTGGGTCGGCTGGTCGGCGTGGATGCCGCAATTCCTGGCGAATGAGAAGCATCTCGGGTTCCAGACGACGGCAAGCTATCTATCGGTCTGGATGTTCGTCGCAATCATCGCTTACTGGTTCTGCGGCTGGCTCTGCGACCGCTTCGGCCGTCGCTACGTCATACCAGCCTTCGTTATTCCCGCCGCGGTTCTGCTCGTCGGGCTCGGCTATCTCGACGATCCTTCCGCTCTGTTCTGGGTTGGCCTTGCGACCAATTTCCTGATCACCGGAAGCTTCGGTACCGGTCTCGGCTATACGACGGAAATCTTCCCGACCCAGATCCGCGGCACGGCCGTCGGGGCTTCGTTCGCTTTCGGCACCGCGGCTGGCTCGACCGCGCCGGCCATCCTCGGATGGATCGCGACCGCGCATTCGATTGCCGCGGGCCTGCCGCTTCTCGCGCTGTCATTCTTCCTGCTCGGCCCGCTCTTCATGTGGTTCGCACGCGACACGACGCGCAAGGAGCTGACCGACTTCGTCGGACAAAAGGCTTAAGCCCGCCTCGCACCGCTTGCTTCTTCGACCTCGAAGGAGGCGAGCGGCTTCTGGTATGCTCCGACCCATGCAGGACGCTCTGCCGCCCGCCGTCCACGCGGCTTACGCCGTGCCGGTGCTGATCATCGGCGGTGGCCCGGTCGGCATGGTGCTCGCCATGAATCTCGATGCGCTGGGCGTCAAGTGCATGATCGTCAACAGCGATTCGCAGCCGCGCTGGCACCCCAAGGGCAGCACGCATAATTCGCGCACCATGGAGCATTATCGCCGGCTCGGCATCGCCGGTGCCATTCGCCGCCTCGGCCTCCCCGGCGACTATCCAACCGATGTCGGCTATTTCACGCGTTTCAGCGGTTGGGAATTGGCGCGGCTCAAAATGCCGTCTGAGCGGGTGAAGATGATCGTCGCGCGCAACGCGGCGACGACTGATCAAGTGCCCGAGCCGATCTTTCGCTGCAATCAAATGTATGTCGAGCGGTTTCTCCACGCGCATCTGCAAGCGCTCGCGCATGTCGATGTTCGTTTCGGCTGGCAGTGCCTCGATTGGACCGACCAGGGCGATCACGTCGCGTCCGTGATCGCGGATGCATCCGGAAGTCGCATCGAGGTCAAAAGCCGGTATCTCATCGGCTGCGATGGCGGGCAGAGCATGACACGGCGCAAGCTCGGCATCCGCTACAGCGGCGAAGGGCCTGGAAATAGCGATGCTTATCTCGACGGGCCGATGGTGGCAACGCATCTGCGCGTTCGCGACTTCTATTCGAGCATCGCGGCGCCACGCTGTTGGCAATATCGAGCGGTCAATCGCGAAGTCTACAGCAACACGGTGGCGCTCGACGGCGTGAGCGAGTTCATTTTCAATAGCCGGTCGAAGTCGGCCGACGAGAAGCCCGACAGCGCGCAAATCGTGCGCCGCTTCCTGGCCTCGGCGGGTGCCGCGCTCGATGTCGAGGTGATCGGCCATTCCACCTGGACCGCCGGACGGGCCTTGGTCGCCGAGCGGTTCGGCGCGGGACGCGTTCTGCTGGCCGGCGATGCGACGCATCTCTTCACGCCCGCCGGCGGCTTCGGCATGAACACGGGTATCGACGATGTCGCCAATCTTGGCTGGAAGCTCGCCGCCGTTCTGCAGGGATGGGGCGGGGAGGATCTGCTCGCGAGCTATGAGGCGGAGCGGCGGCCGATCGCATTGCGCAACACGATGGCGGCGCGTCGGCTCGGCATTTCCGTGACCGAGGTGCCGATCGGCGTGGCGATCGAAGAAGATTCCCCGGCCGGCGTCGACGCGCGCCGCGAGACCGGCGACTATCTCGCCGATTTCGCACCGGAATTCGATTCGCTCGGCGTGCAACTCGGCGGGCGCTATGATGGGTCCCCGATCATTCTATCCGATGGCACCTCGCCGCCGCCCGACGATCCCGACAATTACGTGCCGAGCGCGTGTCCCGGTGGCCGGGCACCGCACTTCTGGATGCCGGATCGCAGCTCCGTCTTCGATCATTTCGGACGCGGCTTCACACTGCTTTGCTTTCGCGATGCCGCGGCGGAAACGCGCGCCTTGACGGCGGCTGCCGCCAAGCGGCGCATGCCCTTGAAACTCATTGCGCTTTCGATGCCGGAGGCGCGCGATCTCTACGGCCGCGATCTTGCCATCATTCGTCCCGACCAACATGTCGCCTGGCGCGGCAATCGCCTGCCGCAGGATTGCGATGCACTGATCGCGCACTTGACCGGCGAGTAGATTTACGCCGCGCACCCGCTAACATCGGACCTCTCATTCACTGATCCTCTGCTCATGTTCGCCGCAGTTCCGCTTTACGACGATACGCCGCGCGCCAGCATTCCAGCCGCGACCTATGGCCTGATTTCGGCCTGCATCGTCGTGTTCCTCTGGCAATCCGGGTTGAGCAGCCGCGCCGCGACGAACGCGGTCTATAGCTACGGCATGGTGCCAGCGGTGCTTTTCGGGAATGCGCACCTGCCGGGCCAGCTTCGGTACGTGCCAGCCTGGGCGACGCTCGTCACCAGCATGTTTCTTCACGGCGGTTGGCTGCATCTGGGCGGCAACATGCT
>CAYMNX010000087.1:0-2111 GCA_964391905.1 uncultured Rhizobiaceae bacterium | reverse complement strand
CTTTGTCGAGATCGCGGCGCGCGACAATCTCATCGAGGCCGGCGCGGGCGCGCTCGATCTCAACGTCGCGTTGACGGCGCGCGAGGCGGGGCTGGCGGGGCTCGAATTTCTCTCCGGCATTCCCGGCACGATCGGCGGCGGCTTGCGCATGAATGCGGGCGCCTATGGCCGCGAGTTCAAGGACGTGCTGCAGAGCGCGACGGCGCTCGACCTCACGGGAAAGAAGCACGTGCTGCCGGTCGCCGAGCTCCAGCTCTCCTATCGCCATTGCGGCCTGCCCGAGGATTGGATTTTCGTCGGCGCGACTTTCGCCGGCAGCAAGGACGATCCGCTCGCGATTGGTCGTCGCATGGACGATATCCAGAAGGCACGCGAGGAAAGCCAGCCGATCCGCGCGCGCACCGGCGGCTCGACCTTCGCCAACCCGCCCGGCCGCAAGGCCTGGCAGCTGATCGATGAGGCCGGCTGTCGCGGCCTGCGCCGTGGCGGCGCGATGGTGTCGGAAAAGCACGCCAACTTCCTCATCAACACCGGCGAGGCGACCGCCGCCGATATCGAAGCGTTGGGCGAAGAAGTCCGCACCCGCGTTCTCGCCAAGAGCGGCGTCGCGCTTGAATGGGAGATCCGGCGCGTGGGTGAAAGACGCGGAGGCGTGCCATGAGCCGCCGCGTCGCCGTGCTGAAAGGCGGCTGGTCCGCCGAGCGCGAGGTCTCGCTCGTGAGCGGTCGCGAATGCGCCGCCGCGCTCGAAAAACTCGGCTATGCGGTAACGCAGATCGACGTGACGCGCGATCTCGGTCGCCTCGTTGCCGATCTCACGCCGGCGCCCGACGTCGTCTTCAACGCGCTGCACGGCCGCGGCGGCGAGGACGGCACGATCCAGGGCGTGCTCGAAATGCTGCGCGTCCCCTACACCCATTCGGGCGTGCTCGCTTCGGCGGTCGCGATGCATAAGCCGATCGCGAAACAGGTCTTCGCCGCCGCCGGGCTGCCGCTCGCCGAGGGTAAGGTGCTGACGCGTGCCGCGCTGCTCGCGGGCGACGCGATCGCGCGGCCTTTCGTGGTGAAGCCGATCAACGAGGGCTCGAGCGTCGGCGTCTATATCGTGCGCGCACAGGACAATTCCTGGCACGAGGCCGCCGCCAGCTGGCCCTTCGAGGAGGCGCTGGTCGAAACCTATATCGCCGGGCGCGAGATCACCGTCGCGGTGATGGGCGATCGCGCTCTCGGCGTTTGCGAGATCCGGTCCAACGCCGGCGCCTTCTACGATTACGAATCGAAATATGCGAGCGGCGGCTCCGATCATCTCGTTCCAGCCCCGATTCATCCCGATGCGTATGCGGCGGCGCTCGATATCGGCTTGCGTGCGCATCAGGCGCTCGGCTGCCGCGGCGTCAGTCGCGCCGACCTGCGCTACGACGATACGGCGGGCGAGCCCGGCCGCATGGTGCTCTTGGAGGTCAACACGCAGCCGGGGATGACGCCGACCTCGCTCGTGCCCGATATCGCTCGCTATGTCGGCATCGACTTCCTCGAATTGGTGCGCTGGATCGTGGAGAACGCGGCATGCGATTCGTGACGCGCGAAGAAACCGAGCCCGCCGCAGCGCGGGCACGGCGTCTGCGCCGGTTGCGCCGGCGTGCGAGCATTGCCAGCGCCGCGGCGATGGCCGTCGTCCTCGCTGGCAGCGGGTGGTATCTTGAGCGCAGCGGTGCAATCGCGGCGGCGCTTGCCGCGGCGCGAGCGCGAATTTCCGCCGAAGCGGCGGCTCACGACTTCACGGTGCAAAGCGTCGAGGTCGAGGGCCGGAACCGCACGGAGCGGCAGGCCGTGCTTGACGCGCTCCGCGTGCGGCGCGGCACGCCGATCCTCGATGTCGATCTCGACGCCGCCAAAGCGCGGCTCGAATCGATGCCTTGGGTGCGCGCGGCGGCGGTCGAGCGCCTGTTGCCCGACACGATCTATCTCCGGCTGGTCGAGCGCACGCCGCTCGCGGTCTGGCAGCATCAGAAGAAATTCGATGTCATCGACCAGGACGGCGCCGTAATTCCGGGCGCCCGGGTCGATGAGTTCGGCTCGCTTCTCCAGGTCGTCGGCGACGGCGCGCCGCAT
>CAYMNX010000086.1:0-2876 GCA_964391905.1 uncultured Rhizobiaceae bacterium | reverse complement strand
AACGCAACCCACGTGCCGGCGGCAGGTCAAGCCGGATGTGCAACTCCTTGAGCCGCTCGGCCGGAATCGACGCCGGCGCCTGCATCAACAGGTCCTGAGCCTGCTGATTCATCGGAAACGCCACGACTTCGCGCAGGTTCGGTTCGTCCGCCAGCAGCATGACGATGCGATCGATGCCCGGTGCCGAGCCGCCATGGGGCGGCGCGCCGTATTTGAAGGCGTTGAGCATGCCGCCGAAGCGCGCCTCGACATCCTCGGCCTTGTAGCCGGCGATCTCGAAGGCGCGGTACATGATGTCCGGCCGATGGTTGCGAATGGCGCCCGAGCTGAGCTCGACGCCGTTGCAGACGATGTCGTATTGGAACGCTTTGATCGTCAGCGGGTCTTGGGTGTTGAGCGCCTCGAGCCCGCCCTGCGGCATCGAGAACGGGTTGTGGCTGAAGGCGATCTGCTTCAGCTCCTCGTCATACTCGTACATCGGGAAATCGGTGATCCAGCAAAAGGCGAAGACGCCCTGCTGCGTCAGCTGAAGCTCGTTGCCGATCTTGAGGCGCGCCGAGGCCGCGAACGGCATGAAATTCTTCGGCACGCCGCAAACGAAGAAGACCGCATCGCCGTCCTTCAGTCCCAGATCGCTCCTGAGCTTGCCGGTCCGCTCGGGACCGAGATTGCGTGCGACCGGCCCCGCCCCCTCTCCGTCGCGGAAGAAGATGTAGCCGAGGCCCGGCTGCCCTTCACCCTGGGCCCAGGAATTCATGCGGTCGCAGAAAGCGCGATTGCCGCCCGTGGGCCCCGGGATGGCCCAGACCTCGACCGCGGGATCGGCGTCGATCTGGCTCGCGAAGATCTTGAAACCCGAGCCGCGGAAAATCTCGGTCGCGTTGCTCATCGTGATCGGATTGCGCAGATCGGGCTTGTCGGAGCCATATTTGGCGAGCGCCTCGGCATAGGGAATGCGCGGGAAAGGCGGCGTCGTGACCGTCCGGCCGCCGCCGAATTCCTCGAAGATTCCAGCCATCACCGGCTCGATCGCGGCGAACACGTCTTCCTGCGTGACGAAGGACATCTCGAAATCGAGCTGATAGAACTCGCCGGGTGAGCGGTCGGCACGGCTTGCCTCGTCGCGGAAGCACGGCGCGATCTGGAAATAGCGATCGAAGCCTGCGACCATCAAGAGCTGCTTGAATTGCTGCGGCGCCTGCGGCAGCGCATAGAACTTGCCGGGGTGGATGCGGCTTGGCACGAGATAGTCGCGCGCGCCCTCGGGCGAGGACGCCGTCAGGATCGGTGTCTGAAACTCCGTGAAGCCCTGCTCGATCATGCGCCGGCGGATCGAGGCGATGACCCGGGCGCGCAGCATGATGTGCGCGTGGACCTCTTCGCGTCGCAGATCGAGAAAGCGATACCGCAGCCGCATCTCTTCGGGATAGTCGGCATCGGTATTGACCGGGAAGGGCAAGGTCTCGGCTTCCGACAGGATATCGAGCGATTTGATCTGGAGCTCGACCTCGCCCGTCGGCAGCTTGGGATTGACCGTCTCAGGCGAGCGCTCGACCACCCGCCCCGCGACCGAGATGACGCTTTCGAGCTTCAGCGCGTCGACCTCTTTGAATAGCGGCGACGAGATGTCGATGACGCATTGCGTGATGCCGTAATGATCGCGCAGATCGATGAAGAGCAGCTGGCCGTGGTCGCGCTTCCTGTGGACCCAGCCGGCGAGCCGGGCTTCGGAGCCGGCGGATTGAAGGCGCAGCGCGCCGCAGGTGGTGGTGCGATAAACATGCATGATGACCCCAAAAGGCCGAGACGCGCGCCGCTTTGTCAAGCGCGCGACGCCGCCGCCGCCGCGGGCGCCCGCAAATTGGCTTTCGCGACGGCCGGCCTTTGAAATTGCTCGCCCAATTGGCTTCGTTCGGTAGTTTTAATGTTCGCGCCGACCTTCTCCGCCGCAGAAACGCAAAATGCGTACGCGAGGATATGGGGCAGCATCTCCTGCGGGTCAAGAACCTGCTTCAGGGAATATCGGCTTGCCCAGGAGGCTTCAATCATTGATTGCAATGATTTCATTGCTATCATTGTCCCATGGCGAGCATCACGATCCGTAATCTCGACGAAGCGCTCAAGGGCAAGCTGCGCGTGCGCGCGGCGCGCCATGGCCGATCGATGGAGGAGGAAGCGCGCGACATTTTGCGGATGGCGCTGGCGGGCGGCGCGCGAACCCCGGCCAATTTGGCCGACGCGCTGCGACAGCGCTTTGCACCCTTTGGCGGCATCGACCTGCCGGAATTGCCCGACGCGCCGTTGCGTGATCCACCTGATTTCTCGCGATGATCATTCTCGACACCAATGTTCTTTCGGAGGTAATTCGCCCAAAGCCTGCGGTTAATGTCGTCGACTGGCTCGCGAGACAGATCTCGACGCAGCTCTTCATCACGACCATCACCGAAGCAGAAGTGCTCTACGGGATCGCGCTGCTCGCTTCCGGCCGCCGCCGGCTTGCGCTCGATGCGGCAGCAAGGCTCGCGTTTGACGAGGATTTTGCCGGACGCGTCTTGCCTTTCGACAGCGCCGCCGCCACCGAATTTGCCTCAATTGCCGTCGCGCGCCGCGCGATCGGGCGTCCCATCGGCCATTTCGATGCCCAGATCGCCGCTATCGCACGCTCGCGCGGCGCATCCGTGGCCACACGCGATGCTGCCGATTTCGCCGATTGTGGGATATCCGTCATCAATCCATGGTCGCAATAAGAAAATCCTCGGTGGCGCCCTACCCTCGCCGCGGCGGCGGGTTTGTTGTATAGCGGGTCCATGACGCTTATTGCCGATTCCGACGCGCTCGCAGCTTTTTGCCGGCGCCAGTCCGAGGCCTCCTTCGTC
>CAYMNX010000085.1:0-3314 GCA_964391905.1 uncultured Rhizobiaceae bacterium | reverse complement strand
CGGCGATTTGCAAAAGCTCATGACGTGCCCGCAGGTCGCGCATATTCAGCTCGTGAATGTCTCGCGCTTGACTGCGCACCTGTTGCGCTCGGCCGTGCCAGTAATCGGGATTGTCGATAAAGCCCGCCATATGGTCCCCCGTTCGATGCCGGCTGCGTAAAGCCGCAGTGCTTGGGGGTCAGCATGCGGCAGCAGGTGTTAAATGGATATGGCCGTCTGCCGCCGCCACAGCTTTGCCACGGCGCCCGGGATGCGGGATCGATTAAGGGCGGCAAATCCCGGATCGCTCTGTCTCACTTCCTCATGAGGGGCAGCGCGTAGCGCTTGTCGATGAGCTCGCTCGCTTTGAGCCCGCCTTTGACGAGGCCCTGGGCACGGTACCAGTCGATCTGGTGCTGCACGTCCTTCTCATCGATGCGACCCTCTGCCTCGACATAGGAGATGCCGGCTTTCACCTGCGCTTCGCTCTGGCCCAGATATTTCTCGAGGATCGCGATGATTTGCGGTGCCTCGGGACTATCGCGGCGCTTCTCGTCGGGCCCCGTGAAAGCGTCGTGATAGTCGCGCGCACCCTTGCGATAGGCGCGCAGGAAGCGCCGGACCATGTCGCCGCGCTGGTCCGCGGTCTTGGTCGAGATGAAGACGGCGCCGAGCTGGAACGGCGTCTCGTCGCCGACGAAGCCCAAGAGCTTGGCGTCGCCGCGCTCGACCGAGGGCAGGAGCGGCGCTGCCGGCCCGACACCCGCATCGGCCTGGCCGCCGGCCACGGCCGAGACGACATTCGACGTCGTCTGCACCGGCAGGAAGCGAATGCTGGCGAGATCGATGCCATATTTTGCGGTCAGCAGCACGATGCAGTATTGCGGCGATGAGCCGATCGTCGTGATCGCGACCGAACGGCCCTTCAGATCCTTGTAGGATTTGAGCCCCGCCTCATAGGCGTGGTTCGAGACGATCACCGTGTTGTTTTGAAAGCTCGGCACATCGGCGCTTTGCGCGGCGATGACGCGCAAGGCGCCTTGCGCCGCGAGATTGTAGAGCCCGCCGGTCAGCGCGGTCGCGCCGATATCGACATCGCCCGACACGGCCGCGACCGCGATCGGTTGTGCCGCTTCGAAGAAGACGAGCCTCGGATTAAGGCCCTCGGCGGCGAAATAGCCGCGCTCCAGCGCGACGAAGGTTGCGCCGTTCCCCGCCGTCTTGAGTTGGCCGATTTTGATGTCCTCGGCGCCGGCTGTGCGCGGCAAGAGGGCGAGGGCGAGCGCGACAAGAGCGGGAAGCGACATCGCCCGCCATCCTCGACGATGCAAAGCCGCTCTCATCGCAATTCCTCCCCCGCTGCCGCGTCGTTGTTGATCGATTTTAGCCGCGGCAGGTTTGCGAGACCTAGGACGAAAATGCTGGTCACCGTCTGGCGCAGATACCGCGCGCGGTGCGCCCGCCGCGTCAGGGCGGCGGGTTTCCCGCCGGCGGCGCATTGGGCGGCGTTGCCGGCACGGCGCGCCACTCGCTGTTGCAGGAGGCGACATAGGGGTAATAGCCCTGCGGATTGTCGCAATAGTACCAGGACTGCGCCGGTGGCAGGCCTTGGGGCGTCGGCGGCTGTTGCTGCACGACCACGGCCGGCGGCACATAGGTCGGGTAGGGATAGATCGGCTCGGGGTAGAAATACCAGCCGCCATCGGCGAACCACCACCAGCCATACCGCCCGTCATGCCAGTCATGGATCCAGCGGCCGGCGCGCCAGCGCTCCATCTCGAAATGCGAGAAGTGGTGGAAATCGCGGCCGTGAAAATCGTGATGCTGCGCCACGGCCGGCGCCGCCGTTCCCGCAAGCAGCCCCGCCGTCAAGCACAACGCGACGAACCCGTTTCTCATTCGATGCATCTCCCGATCAACCGCTTCTAAGGATAGATTACGATTTTCGCCCGCGCCATCCCACCGGCCCTATCGTTTTGCCGATCGCAGGGGCGGCACGCTCGTCTCTGCCGCCGCGAGTTGATCGAGGCGATCGGCAAGGCGGCTGAGCTCCCACTGGCGTGCGAGCGCCGCCGCCTCCTTCCAGTGCGGCGTCTGATCGTCGAGCGCGGGAAGCGGCGCCTTTGCGTCCATCGTGGCGATGCGTTTGTAGAGGCGAAGCGTTTCCGCCTGCGCGACGAAGCGGCCGGCAGCCAAGGCATTCTCGAGCGTCCCATATTGCCGCAGCAGGCCGGCGGCGCCTTTCGGTCCGACGCCGCGCGCACCCGGCAGCTTGTCGGAGGGATCGCCGCGCAGCGCGATGAAATCCGGCACTTGCCGGGGCTCAACGCCGTAGCGCTCGCGCACTTGCTCGGGCCCGATGCGTGCCATCTCGCCGGCCTTCACCGGATGCAAGATCGTGGTGGCGGCGGAGGCGAGTTGAAACGCGTCGCGATCGCCGCTCGCGACCAGCGCCGTGCCGTGCCGCCGCTCTTCTTGCGCGACCGCTGCGGCGAGAAAATCGTCGGCCTCGTAGCCCGGCGCTTTCGCGTTGGCGAAGCCGCACGCGGCGACGAATTGCGGCAATACGTCGAGCTGCTCAATCAGCTCATCGTCGAAATGCCGGCCGCCTTGATAGTCGGGGAAGAGCCGCTGGCGATAAGTCGGCTGGTCGAGCGTGTCCCAGGCGACGAGCACGGCACGCGGCGCCTCGCTCTCATAGAGGCGCAGCAGGAAATTGGCAAAGCCGAGAATCGCGCCGGCGCCGCGATTACCCTGACGGCGGATCGTCTTCGGCAGCGCGTGATAGGAGCGATGGGCGAAAGAGTCGCCATCGATGACGAGAAGGGGGCGCTTCGCTGCCTCTTTATTGCGCATGATTCCCAATTGGCTGGCATCCGGCAGCTGTGCCGGCATGCCGAAGCCTAGCAAAAAGCCGGGGCGTGCGGAATTCGCCATCGCTCATGGTTTTCGCTAAGCTCGTCGCTCGTGGACGCTCGATGCGCGGAGGAGGTCTTATGAACGAAGACGCGTTCAACGCCAGCATTCGCCAATTCTTGAAGCGAGTCGGGGTCACGTCGCAGCGCGAGATCGAGAAATCCGTGCGCGCGGCCGTTTCCGAGGGTCGGATGAAGGGCGACGAAAAATTGCCGGCCAAGGTGGTGTTCACCCTCGGCGGCACCAACCTTTCGCTCCAGATCGACGGCGAAATCGAGCTTGAGTAGGGCGCCTGACCCAACGAGTGCGGTCGGCGCTGTCCGCGCAGCAAAGTTGCGGTAAAGAATCACGCGTAGGCTGATGGGCGCAGGCGGTTCGGTGGCACGGCACGGGCCGTGCATTTGCGCCGTTGCCGTGGG
>CAYMNX010000084.1:0-9091 GCA_964391905.1 uncultured Rhizobiaceae bacterium | reverse complement strand
GGCTTTGCCTATCTCGGGCGCCAGGCCTCGTTCGAGATCGGCGAGAAGCTGATCGCCTATTCCGCCGCGGACACTTACGGGAAGGCGCTGCTCGTTGGCTTGCTCAACACGCTCGAGGTCGCGATTTTGGGCTGCATCTTTGCGACCGTGCTTGGCCTCTTCGTCGGCGTTGCGCGCCTCGCACCGAATTTTCTCATCCGCAACCTTGCCGCGATCTATGTCGAGGCGGTCCGCAACGTGCCGCTCTTGTTGCAGCTCTTCGTGTGGTGGAACGTGCTGCGCGTCAACGCGCCGCCGCCGCGCGAAGCGTGGCAGCCGCTGCCCGGCGTCTTCCTCTCCAATCGCGGCCTCGTCTTTCCGATCCCGAGCTGGTCGGGGGGCCTGCATTGGGATGTGCCTCATCTCGCCGGCTTCAACTTCGCCGGCGGCTATGCGGTGACGCCGGAATTCGCCGCGCTTTTGATCGGGCTCGTCATCTATACCGCAGCCTTCATCGCCGAGATCGTCCGCGCCGGGATCGAGGGCGTGCCGCGCGGGCAAGTGGAAGCCGCGGCCGCGCTCGGCTTGCGTCGCGGTCAGGCGCTGCGCCTCGTCATTCTGCCGCAAGCGCGCCGCATTATGCTGCCGCCGCTGATCAGCGAGTATCAGGCGCTGACCAAGAACTCGTCGCTGGCCGTCGCCATCGGCTTTCCCGATCTGCTGTCGATCACCAATACCACCCTCAACCAGACCGGCCAGGCGATCGAGGCAATCGCGCTGATGATGGCGATCTATCTCGCTTTAAGCCTTCTGATGGCCGCCGGTCTCAATTGGTACAATGCGCGCACTGCCCTGGTGGAGCGCTAGATGCGGGCGCTCGCCTGGACCCGCGCCAATCTCTTCAACGGCCTCTGGAACAGCCTTCTGACGCTCGCGGCCATCTACCTGATCCTGCGCTGGGGCTGGGCGGCGATCGAGTGGGGCGTGGTCGATGCCGTCTGGTCCGCACCCGACGGGCGAAGCTGCCGCGCGCTGAGCGAGACGGGCGCGTGCTGGGCGTTCATCGGGCAATGGTATCGTTTCATTCTCTTCGGCCGCTATCCTTTTGCCGAACAGTGGCGGCCGACGCTCGTCACCATGCTGTTCATGGGCCTTGTGCTGGTGAGCTGCGACCGACGCATGTGGCGGCGCGGATTGCAGCTGGCGCTGCTTTGGCTCCTGGGCCTGGCCGTTTGTCTCGTGCTGATGCGGGGCGGCATGTTGGGTCTTCCCTTTGTCAGCACCGATCTTTGGAACGGGCTGCCGCTGACCCTGTTCCTCTCGGTGATCGGGCTCGCCGGTGCGTTTCCGCTCGCGATCTTCCTCGCTTTGGGGCGGCGCTCGGCCATGCCGACGATCCGCGCCCTGTCGGTCGGCTATATCGAGCTCATTCGCGGCGTGCCGCTCATCACCGTCCTGTTCATGGCCTCGGTGATGCTGCCGCTGTTCCTGCCGGCCGGCGTCAATGTCGACAACCTCGTGCGCGCGCTGATCGGGCTCATGCTCTTCGAGGCGGCCTATCTCGCCGAAATCGTCCGCGGCGGCTTGCAAGCGATTCCGCGCGGACAATACGAAGCGGCCGATGCGCTGGGGCTTTCCTATTGGCGGAAGACGCGGCTCGTCGTCTTGCCGCAGGCGCTCGCGATCGCGATACCGCCATTGGTCAATACTTTCATCGCGGCGTTCAAGGACACGACGCTCGTAACGATCGTCGGGCTCTTTGATCTGCTCGCGGCGGCCAGCAACGCGATCACCGATCCGCAATGGCGCGGCTTCTATGTCGAGGCCTATGTCTTCGTCGCGGCGATCTATTTCGTCTTCTGCTTCTTCATGTCGCGCTATAGCCGCTATCTCGAACGGAGCTTCGCGAAATGACCGATCCATCGGCGATGATCGAGCTGCGCCGCGTGGAGAAGCGCTACGGCGGGTTCCATGCCTTGAAGGGCGTCAGCCTCACGGTGAAGCGGGGCGAGCGGGTCGTCGTCTGCGGCCCCTCGGGCTCGGGCAAATCGACCATGATCCGCTGCATCAACCGGCTCGAGCGGCACGAGGCCGGACAAATCATCGTCGATGGGATGGAGCTTACCGACGAGCCGCGGCAGATCGAAGCCGTGCGCCGCGATGTCGGCATGGTCTTCCAGCAATTCAATCTCTTTCCCCATCTGACGGTGATGCAGAATCTGACCTTGGCGCCGATCCGCGTGCACGGCATGAAACCGGCCGAAGCCGAGGCGCTCGGCATGGAGCTCTTGGAGCGCGTCCATATCGCCGAGCAGGCGCAGAAATATCCGGGTCAGCTCTCCGGCGGCCAGCAGCAGCGCGTCGCGATCGCCCGTGCGCTCGCGATGCGCCCCAAGGCGATGCTCTTCGACGAGCCGACCTCGGCGCTCGATCCCGAGATGATCAAGGAAGTGCTCGACGTGATGATCGCGCTCGCCGAAGACGGCCTCACCATGATCTGCGTCACCCATGAGATGGGCTTTGCCCGCCGCGTTGCCGACAAGGTCGTGTTCATGGATCAAGGCGCGATCGTCGAGGAGGCGCCGCCGGCCGAATTCTTCTCACATCCGAAGAGCGAGCGCGCGCAACTCTTCTTGAGCCGGATCTTGGGTCACTGAGCGGCGATTACTGCGCGATCGACAACCCCGAGCCGTGCCAGCGCGCCATAAGCCGCGATCCAGAGATAGCAGACGGCGGGAACCAACAATGCGAGCGACAGGCCGATCCGGTCGGCCGCATAGCCGGTGATCACGGGGATGATCGCACCGCCGACGATCGCAAGACAGAGGAGGCCCGAGCCGCGCGGCGTATCGGCGCCCAAGCGCTCGATCGCGAGGGTGAAGATGGTCGGGAACATGATCGAGTTGCAGAGCCCGATCGCAAGCACGGTCGCGGCGGCGACGGTCCCGCTGCTGAGCGCCGAGATGGTCGCAAGGCCGGCCGCGCCGAGCGCGCAGGCCGCCAGCACGGTACCGGCCTCGATCCGCGTCAGCACGAAGGAACCGATGAAGCGACCGAGCATGGCGCCGCCCCAATAGAGGCTGAGGAGCTTGCCCGCCGTCGGCGCATCGAGCGCAAGTGTCGTGCCCTGCATCAGATAATTGATCATGAGGCTGCCGATCGAGACCTCGGCGCCGACATAGGTGAAGATAGAGAGCGCGCCGCAGACGAGCCGCGGCCGGGACAAGAGCGACCAGTTGCGTCGCCCCAGGGCAACCTCTTGCGCCGCGCCGACCTTGCGTCGCCGCAGCAGAAAAAAGACCAGCGCGAGCAGAACGAGTCCGCCGGCGATGACGAGGAAGGGGCCTTCGATCGATTGCGCCTCGGCGCGACGGAAAGCGGCGAGCGCCGGCGGCGTCATCGCGGGATCGGGGGCGGCGGCATTCCCGCCGAGAATGAAGAACGCGCCGACGAAGGGTCCGACCGTCGTGCCGAGCGAGTTGAAGGCCTGGGCGAAGGTCAAGCGGCTATGCGCGCGCGCCGGCGCCCCCAACGCGGCGATGAGCGGATTGGCGGCGACTTGCAAGGTCGTGATCCCGCTCGCCATGACGAACAGCGCCAGCAGGAAGCCGGGATAGACCCCGATCATCGCCGCGGGCGAAAAGAAGCTGCAGCCCAAGGCCATGAGCAGCAAGCCGACGACGATGCCGCGCAGATAGCCGATCCGCGCGATGAGGGCGCCGGCGGGCAGCGAGACGACGAGATAGGCGAGGAAGAAGCAGAACTGCGTCAGCATCACCTCGGCATAGCCGAGGGAGAAGAGCGCTTTCAGTTTGGGGATGAGCGTGTCGACCAGAACCGTCGCGAAGCCCCAGGCGAAAAAAAGCGTGACGACGAGCGGCGCCATGAAGCCCGGCGAAGCCTCGACGTCGCGTTCTCGCGATCCGTCCATGTTCAGCGATCCCCGATGCAACAATGCGCTTTTTAGCTGCCGGTCTCGACAGGCGTCTCTCCAGGCTGGCCCCATTCCGACCATGACCCGTCGTAAATCGCAGCTTCCGGCCAACCGATCAGATGGAGGCCGAAGGCGAGGGCGCAGGCGGTGACGCCGGAGCCGCAGCTCGTGACGACCGGCTTGTCGCGCTTCAGCCCCGCCTTGAGAAAACGCTGCTCGATCTCCTTCGCCGGCAAGACGGTGCGTGTCTTCGGATCGGCGAGCTGATCCGAAGGCAGGTTGAGGCTCCCCGGAATATGGCCGCTGCGCAGCCCGGGCCTCGGCTCGGCCGCCGTGCCGGCAAAGCGCGCGGCGCTCCGCGCGTCGATCACTTGCTCCCTTTCGGCGGTGAGATTGGCGAGCATTTGCGCGCGGTCACGCACGCGCGCGGCATCGAATTTGGCGGTAAAGGTCGCGGGCCGCGGCGTCGGGACATAGCTCGTGACCGGCCGGCCTTCGGCGAGCCATTTCGGCAGGCCGCCATCGAGGATCGCGACATTCGCATGACCATAGGCTTTGAGCATCCACCAGACGCGCGGCGCGCTCGAAAGCCCCGCCATGTCGTAGACGATGATGCGATGCTGGTCGCCGAGGCCGAGCGCGCCCACCATGCGCGCGAAATCCGCGGCGCTCGGCAGCATGTGCGGCAGCGGATTGCCATGATCCGAGACCGCGTCGATATCGAAGAACACGGCGCTCGGGATGTGGCGCTCGACATAGGCTTCATGCGCCGTCGGCTTGACGCCCGGCAAGGTGAAGGACCCGTCGACGACCCGCAGATCGAGCCGGTCGATATGCGCGGCAAGCCATTCGGTCGAGACGAGGTCTTCGGGATGGGCGTAGGTCATGGATGTCGCGCTACGCTTCGAGCCATTTCGGCAGCGGCAATTTCTTCTCGCGCAAGAAAGCGGGATTGAAGAGCTTCGACTGATAGCGCGTGCCGTAATCGGCGAGGATCGTCACGATCGTATGGCCGGGACCCAGCTCCTTCGCCGCTTTGATGGCGCCGAGGATGTTGATGCCGGTCGAGCCGCCGAGGATCAGCCCTTCCTCGGTGACGAGATCGAACAGCACCGGCAGCATCTCCTCGTCGGTCACTTGGAACCAGCCGTCGAGCGGCGCACCTTCGAGGTTCTTGGTGATGCGGCCCTGGCCGATGCCTTCGGTGATGGAATTGCCCTCGGCCTTCAGCGCGCCATGCGCATAGTAGCTGTAGATCGCCGATCCCATCGGATCGGCAAGATAGCATTTGACCCGCGGATTGCGCTCCTTCAGCGCCATCGCCGTGCCGGCGAGCGTTCCGCCGGTGCCGACCGAGGCGACGAAGCCATCGACCTTGCCGTCGGTCTGCGCCCAGATCTCGGGACCCGTCGTCTCGTAATGGGCGCGGCGATTGGCGACATTGTCGAATTGGTTGGCCCAGATCGCGCCATTCGCCGAGCTCGCCGCCACTTCCTTCGCGAGCGTTTCGGAATAGCGCACATAGTTCATGGGATTGGTATAGGGCACGGCCGGGACAAGGCGGAGATCGGCGCCGCAGAGCCGCAGCATGTCCTTCTTTTCCTGGCTCTGCGTCTCGGGCATGACGATGACCGATTTATAGCCGCGCGCATTGCCGACGAGCGCGAGGCCGATGCCGGTATTTCCGGCCGTGCCTTCGACGATGACGCCGCCGGGGCGCAAGAGCCCGCGCTCCTCCGCATCCTTCACGATGTAGAGCGCCGCGCGATCTTTCACCGAGCCGCCGGGATTGAGGAATTCGGCCTTGCCCAAAATGGTGCAGCCGGTTTCCTCCGAAGCGCGGCGCAGCTTGATGAGCGGCGTGTCGCCGATGGTGCCGATGAAGCCGTCGCGAATGTCCATTGGGCAAGAGTAGGGGCCGGGCGCTCCTTGATCAACCATCCCGCCACGCCGGGTCCGGCGTCTCAATGGGCGTCAAGCCGTCCCGAACACGCGGCGGAAGATCGTGTCGACATGCTTCAGGTGATAGCTGTCGTCGAATTGCGCCGCGAGCAGCTCCGGCTTCAGAAAGCGGCCGATCTCGGCATCGGCCTTCAACAGCTCGAGGAAATCGCCTTTCCCTTCCCAAACCCGCATCGCATTGCGCTGCACCGCGCGATAGGCATCCTCGCGGCTCATCCCGGCTTGAGTGAGGGCCAGCAGCACGCGCTGCGAATTGTGGAGGCCGCCGAGCCGATCGAGATTCCGCTTCATCGCCTCGGGATAGACGATGAGGCGATCCATGACCGCGGTCAGCCGCGCGAGCGCGAAATCGAGCGCGATGGTCGCATCGGGCGCGATCACGCGCTCGACCGCCGAATGCGAGATGTCGCGCTCATGCCAAAGCGCCACATTCTCGAGCGCCGGCACGACCGTACCGCGGACGAGCCGCGCAAGGCCGGTCAGGTTCTCGGAGAGGACCGGGTTGCGCTTGTGGGGCATGGCCGAGGAGCCTTTCTGCTCCGGCGCGAAATATTCCTCGGCCTCGCGCACCTCGGTGCGTTGCAGATGCCGGATCTCGAGCGCCAGCCGCTCGACCGAGCTCGCGATCACGCCCAGGGTGGCGAAGAACATCGCATGGCGATCGCGCGGGATGATCTGGGTCGACACGGGCTCGGGCCGCAAGTCCAGCTTCTTTGCGACATATTCCTCGACCGAGGGCGGGACATTGGCGAAGGTGCCGACGGCGCCCGAAATCGCGCAGGTCGCGATTTCGTGCTTGGCCGCTTCGAGTCGTCGCCGGGCGCGCGAGAATTCGGTATAGAAGCCCGCAAGCTTCACGCCGAATGTCGTCGGCTCGGCATGAATGCCATGGCTGCGGCCGATGGTGAGCGTCGTCTTATGCTCGAACGCCCGCCGCTTCAGCACCGCGAGCAGGGCATCGAGATCGGCGAGCAGAATATCGGAAGCCTGGCGCAGCTGCACCGCGAGGCAGGTATCGAGCACGTCGCTCGAGGTCATGCCCTGATGGAGGAATCGCGCCTCCGGCCCGATATGCTCAGCGAGGTTGGTCAGGAACGCGACCACGTCATGATGGATTTCGCGCTCGATCGCGTCGATGCGGGCGATCTCGAACCTGCCCTTCTCGCGGATGGCCTTGGCGGCGCTGGCCGGGATGATGCCGGCCATGGCGAGCGCATCGCAAGCGAGGGCCTCGATTTCGAACCAGATGCGGAAGCGGTTTTCCGCTTCCCAAATTGCCGACATCGCCGGTCGGCTGTAACGGGGAATCATAGCGCAGGGCTTAACCCAGCGCGGCCCGCCACGCAACCGATTCGGTCGGCTCTGGAACGGTTTGGCGCGCTGGCCGCTTCTTCAGAAGAGATGCCTTAAAGGAATGCCGGGAATGGAGCTCTGTCATGGAAGAATTGAACCGGGTGGATCATCATGGCAGCCACTGGCTCGTCGAGCTCGACGGGCGCTATACCGTCGTCGAGGAGCGGAACGGCACGGTTTACGGCGTTGGCTCGACGGGTCGACGTGGCCACCCCTGGACCACGAAGGGTGTCAAAGCGGCGGTTGGGCGGGATGGCTGGCATGACGAGAAGGAGGCACGCCGGCTCTTCGAGGATATCGCGCAGCGCGGCAATGATCTCGCGCAGCGGCTCTGGTAATTGGTGCGGAATGGCGAGATAGGGGCCCCATGGATCTGAGCGCCGATCAGCAAAACCTTGATCGCTTCGCCACGGTGGCGTGGGCCTGGACCGCGGCGTTTTTGCCGAGGCTTATCGCCGCCATCGCCATCTTGGTGATCGGCGCCGCGCTGGCGCGGTGGCTGTCGCGGGCCGTCTGGGACATGTCCGGGCGGACCACGCATATCGATCCGATCTTGCGGCCCGTCGTTGCCTCGTCCATCCGCTATTCCATTCTCATCCTGGTCTGTGTCGCGGCGCTCAGCCAGATCGGTGTTCAGACCGCATCGCTTCTCGCCGTCCTCGGCGCTGCCGGCCTCGCCATCGGCTTGGCCTTGCAAGGCACGCTCAGCAACATCGCCGCGGGATTGATGCTGTTGTGGCTGCGTCCGTTCCGAATCGGCGACTTCATCGAGGTCAACGGCATGGCCGGGACGGTGCGCGAGATCGGGCTTTTCGTCTGTCACCTCGAAACCCTCGACGGCATTTTTCTATTCGCGCCGAATTCGGCGATTTGGAACAACGCGCTCCGCAACCATACCCGGAACGCCGGCCGGCTCATTTCCCTCCAGATCACCATCCCCGCCGCCGCGGCCGTCGACCGCGCCCGCGGCGTTCTTCTCGACATGGTCAAAGGCGATAGCCGCATTCTTCGGACACCCGAGCCGCAGGTTTTCGTCGATGGCCTCGGCGGCGCCGGAATCGCGCTCAACTTGCGCATCTGGGTCGCGCGCGAACATGTCGGCGAGATCCAACGCATGATCATCGAGGAGGCGAGGGATCGCCTCGAAGCCACGAAAATCGATGTGACGCCGCAGCAGATCGTTCGGGTCATTCCGCCGGATTCCGATCCGTCGCGGCTGCTCTCTCCATCGCAGCCCTTTGCCGAGTGAACCGCGATGGCCGCGCACGCGTTGACGCGCTTCGCCCTTAGGCTAGCAATCGAGGACGTCGAAGTCGATTAAGGACGATTAGTTCTTGGCGACGGGTTGCGGCTGGCGCTGCAGAACGAACTTGATCGGCGAGCCTTGTTCCTCGGTCTGGAACGCGACGACGAGCCCATTCTGGTCGAGCCAGACCACTTGATGCTTCTCGCCATCGACGAAGTATTGGTGCAGCCGCATCGCCTGGCCGTCGAAAGTGACATTGGTCTCGCCGGTATCGGTGACGACGACTTTCATCACACGGCCGGTCTTGGTCGACATCATGAATTCGGTATTCAGCAACTGCGACGCCCACGGATTGGAGGGATGGACGTAGGCGGGGGCGGTAAAGGTCCCGAGCGGCGATTGAACGATGAAGGCGTTGCCCCGCGCCGCGCCGGTGACGTCGATCTTCTTGCCATTGTCGTCGGTCGCGCTCTGATAGGAAACGAGGCGGCCGTTTTCCCAATGCTCGAGCCGCGTCGCATCCTGATGGAACATGGCGATACCGAGCATCTTGACCACGACATGGAGCTGGGTCGCGACATCGACGCTGTTGCCCTGCCGATCGACCGTATTGGTAT
>CAYMNX010000083.1:0-2921 GCA_964391905.1 uncultured Rhizobiaceae bacterium | reverse complement strand
CGCGAGCACGACCTCATGGCCCAGATGCTCGAGCATGGCGACGGTCCCCTCGGCAACCGCTTGATCGTCGTCGACGAGCAGGATCCGGCATGGTTGCATCGGCTCGATGCGAACCGCCGCGCGCGCCAGCACGTGCTTTCGATCGCCTTCTTCCGTAACCGGAAGCCACAGCTCGACCCTCGTCCCGTCGCCCAAGCGGCTGAAAATTCGCATCGTGCCGCCGGATTGCGTGGCAAGACCATAGACCATGGAGAGACCGAGGCCGGTGCCTTTGCCCAGCCCCTTGGTGGTGAAAAATGGCTCGGCCGCATGCCGCAGCGTGTCGCCGTCCATGCCGTCGCCATCGTCGATCACGGCCAGGCAAATGTAAGAGCCGGGTTCCAGCTTCTGTGCATTGCCGGCGGTCACAAGCTCGGCGCAGGCGGAAATGGTGAGAGACCCGCCACGCGGCATCGCGTCCCGCGCATTGAGAGCCAGATTCAGGATCGCCAGCTCGAGCTGATTGGGATCGACGCGCACGAGCGCGAGATCCGCGGGGAAATCGAGATGGATCTGAACGGCCGGACCGAGCGAGCGCTGCAGCATCTCGCCCATGGATTCGATCAGCAGCGCGACGTCGACGGCGGCAGGCTTCAATTCCTGGCGCCGCGCGAAAGCGAGAAGCCGTTTCGTCAGATTGGAGCCGCGCTCGGCGGCTTGCATCGCGCCGCTGACGAAGCGCTGCAGCGGGCTGTCCTCGCCGAGGCGATGCTGCAGCATGTCGAGATTACCGAGAACGGCCATCAGCACGTTGTTGAAGTCATGCGCCACGCCGCCCGTCAGCTGACCGATGCTTTCGAGCTTTTGCATCTCGTGCATCTGCGCCAGCGCCTCCGCGTGCTGGCGCGACCGCTCTTCGACGCGGCGCTCGAGCTCCGCATTGGCTTGCGCCAGCTCCGCCGTGCGCTCCTCGACGCGGCGCTCGAGCTCCGAATTGAGCATCTCGAGCTGCCGCGTCTTGCGGTAGAGATCGGCGAAGACCCGGACTTTGGCGCGCAGCAATTCCGGCACGACCGGCACGGGCACGTAATCGACCGCGCCGTATTCGTAGCCCTTGAGGCGATCGATGTCGCTCAAGGCGATGGCCGAGACGAAGATGATGGCGGTGGTCTGGAAACGCGGATGATCGCGAATGAGGGCCGCAAGCTCGTAGCCGTCGAGCTCCGGCATGCAGACATCGATCAGAATGATGGCGATGTCGTTCTTGAGCAGATGCTCCAGCGCCTCGCGCGCCGAGCCGGCCTTGATGAGGCGCTGTCCCAAACCGCTGAGAATGACTTCGTAGCTCAGCAGCTTTCCCGGCTGATCATCGACCAGCAGGATATTGACCGGTTCTTCATTGACCATCATTCGCCTCCGCCCGGTCAGCGGTGCAGCCACATGCGAAGCGCGGACAAGAGTTGCTCGGTATTGACCGGCTTCGCCAAATAGTCCGACGCCCCGGCCTCGAGGCATTTCTCGCGATCGCCCTTCATGGCCTTGGCGGTGAGCGCAATGATCGGCAGGCGGCGGAAACTCGGATTGGCGCGAATGACGCCGATCGTCTGATACCCGTCCATCTCCGGCATCATGATATCCATCAGCGCAATCGCAACCGCCGGCGTCGAATCGAGGATCGCGATCGCCTCGCTGCCGGTGGTTGCGGTCAGGACTTTCATGCCGCGGCGCTCGAGCACGCTCGAGAGCGCAAAAATGTTGCGCGCGTCGTCATCGACGAGGAGCACCGTTCGGCCGACCAGATCCTCGTCCGACGAGTGGAGCCGCTCCAGCATCCGCTGCTTTTCGGGCGGCAGCTCACTGACGACGCGATGAAGGAAGAGCGCCGTCTCGTCGAGGAGGCGCTCGGGCGACTCCACCCCTTTCACGACGACGCTGCGCGCCATCATATGGAGCTGCGCATCCTCTTCGGCCGAGAGCTCGCGGCCGGTGAAGACCACGACCGGGATGTCGCGCAGGCTCTCGTCGTCGCGGATCTGCCGCAGCACATCGAAGCCGGACATGTCGGGCAGCCGCAGATCGAGCACGGCGCAATCAATCGCCTGCCCGCGCAACGCGTCGAGCGCCGCCGCGCCCGTATCGACGGTGACGATCTCGATATCGTCATGCTGCAGCAGCTCGCTGACGCTCATCCGCTCGTCGGGATTGTCTTCGATGACGAGAAGCCGCTTGCGCCGCGGCTTGATGTAATCCTTGATGCGCGTCAGCGCGGCTTCGAGGCCCGCCGCTTCGGCAGGCTTGGTGATGAAGGAGAAGGCGCCGCGAGCAAGCCCATTCTGCCGGTCCTCGTCGAGGGTCAGGATCTGGATCGGGATGTGGCGCGTGAGCGGATCCTGCTTTAGCTGGCTCAACACCGTCCAGCCCAGCATGTCGGGCAGGAAGATATCGAGCGAAATCGCGTTCGGCTGATATTCGCGCGCGAGCGAGAGCGCGTCGGCGCCGCGCAGCGCGACCAGCACCTTGAAGCCGGCATCATGGGCGAGATCGGCCATGATACGCGCATAATGCGGATCATCGTCAACGATCAGAAGCAAGGCGTCGCCCGGATTGAGCGCGGTGCGGTCGTCGGGGACAGGATCGATCGGCTGATCCAGGCGGACGATGTTGATCGCCGAGCGCGCACCGGGCCCGCTCGCCGCAGGCGCCAACCGCTGCACGCCCGACGGGCCCGCATATTTGACCGGCAGATAAAGAGTAAACGTGCTGCCCACGCCCGGAGCGCTTTGCAGGCGGATTTCGCCTCCGAGCAGTCGGGCCAGTTCGCGGCTGATCGAGAGACCCAGGCCCGTGCCGCCGTACTTGCGGCTGATCGAGCCGTCGGCCTGCTGGAACGACTCGAAGATGATCTTCTGCTTGTCCTCCGGAATGCCGATCCCGGTGTCCTC
>CAYMNX010000082.1:0-3025 GCA_964391905.1 uncultured Rhizobiaceae bacterium | reverse complement strand
GAAGGGCGAGGTCGTTTCCTCGACCTTCGACGAGCCCGCCGTGCGCCACGTGCAGGTCGCGGAGATGGTGATCGAGAAGGCCAAGCGCCTGGTCGAGCATAAGCGCGACGTGGTGATCCTGCTCGATTCGATCACCCGCCTTGCGCGCGCCTACAACACGGTAGTGCCGTCGTCGGGCAAGGTGCTGACCGGCGGTGTCGATGCCAACGCCCTGCAGCGCCCGAAGCGCTTCTTCGGCGCCGCGCGCAATATCGAGGAAGGTGGCTCGCTTACCATCATCGCGACCGCGCTCATCGACACGGGCTCGCGCATGGACGAGGTGATCTTCGAAGAGTTCAAGGGCACCGGCAATTCCGAAATCGTGCTCGATCGCAAGGTCGCCGACAAGCGCACCTTCCCGGCGCTCGACATCACCAAATCGGGCACGCGCAAGGAAGAGCTCCTTGTCGAAAAGGGCACGCTCTCGAAGATGTGGGTCTTGCGCCGCGTGCTCTCGCCCATGGGTCCGATGGACGGACTCGAATTCCTCATCGAGAAGCTCAAGCAGTCGAAGAACAATGCCGATTTCTTCGAGGCGATGAATACGTGAGGGAAGCGATAGGCGCTTAGAGCGGATTTCGCTCGAGCGGAATCGGCATTCCCGCTTTCGCGGGGGGACGACGAAATCATTGTTTCGCCTACGCGGGACGCGCGCTGCCTGCCGCGGGCGACCGGTCGGTTGAGACGGACGTAGCGAAGCCGCTATCGATAGACGCTCAGCCGCTGCAATCGAACAGCGCCATGAAGCCGAAATCCATGTGCTGCTGCATATGGCAATGGAAGAGGCTGAGGCCCGGTTGATCGGCCGTGAAGTCGACGGTCATCTCTTGAAAGCTGCCGAGCATCGCCACGTCCTTGATGACGCCGGCCGTCGGATGCCCGGCGATCGAGGTCAGCTCGAAGCTATGGCGATGGAGGTGGATCGGATGGATGTCGTCCGTGGCATTCGTCATGCGGAGGCGATAGCGCCGGCCGCGCGTGAGGCGAAAAAGCGGCTCCATCCTTTCCATCGAGAACGGAACGCCATTGACTGTGAACTCGTCGAACCCCTGCCGCGCGCCGATGCGGGCCGCGAAGGTCATGGCGATGGTTTCGTCGGGCTCCTGCGCCGTGGCGCCGGCTTTAGCGAAGCGGCGATAGTCCCAGCGAAAGGGTTGGGGCGTGATCCACTGCGGCTTGCCCTTGTGATCGGCATATTCGACGACGACACCCATGCCGCGCGTCCGATCATCGTCCATGAGGTCGCCCATCACCCAGATGCCGGGCTCTTTCATCTCGACGATGGCGGATACGCGCTCGGCGGTTCCGAGCCATAACACCGGCACCTCTGCCGGCCGCGGTACGGGATTGCCGTCGAGCGCCACCACGCGGAAGGTGTGATGGGGAAGATGGAGGCTGCGGAGCTCGGTGGCGCTTGCATTGAGGACATGAAACAGGACGCGCTCGCCCCGCTTCACGCGGATCGGCTCGCCCTCACCGAGCATGCGGCCGTTCACCGAAAAGAAATTGTAAGCGAGCTCGTAGCCTTGATTGAGGCCCGCGGCGAGCGCGGCCTTCACGGCGTCCACGGCTTGCTTGTGCAGCCCGGGAATTTGATCCGTCGGCGCCAGCATGTCGACCGGCATTTCGGTGCGGGTGAGATAAGGCCCGAATTCCTTGAGCGTCAGGAATATCTCCTGATCGTAAGCGCCCGGATCGCGCCGCGGTGCGATGAAGAGAGGCCCCGCTTGGCCGCTATAGGTGCCGGCCGATAGATCGGTGCCCGCGGCGACATGGCTGTGATAATAGCGGAAGCCCGCCGGTCCCGGGACGAACGCGATCCGGCGCATGCCATGCGCGGGAATGAAGGGCGTCCCTTCCTCGGCGGCGCCGTCGACCGCCGCGGGAACGAACTGCCCATGCCAATGAAGCAGCTCGGGCGTGTCGGTATCGTTATGAACATCGACGACCACGCGCTTGCCCTCGGTCAAGCGCAGCAGCGGCCCGGGGAACTGGCCGTTATAGGTCTTCGTCGAGACCGTGGTGTCGGGTCCAAGCTCGACGAGGCTGGTGGCGATCCGAATGGTGTAGTCCGCCGGCTCGGTGGCTTTGGTCTCGGACGCGTTCATGGGAGGAGCCGCCGGATGGCCGGGCTGTGATTGCGCCCATGCCATCGCGCCCGCGCCACCCAAGAGTGCCGATGCGCCGCCCAGTTGCAGCAGGTGACGGCGTGTGACGATCATAAGATGCCGCCCAGCCAAGCGCTGTTAGCGCGCACACAGATAGGCTTCAAACGATCCATCGCGCGAACCTAATGGGTAGTTCTTCCGCGGCGCTCCGCATCTGTCCACCTCAATCGGAAAAGCCGGTGCGAGACATGGCCCTGTCTTCCTGGCGATTAAAAATCGTGCGGCGAATAGATCGAGCTCGCCGATAGTGGATCAAAAAAATCGTCGGCAATACCAATCCGACCGACCAGTGGAGAGTGCTGATCACCCATCGCCGATCATCGTCGCCGACGTAGTACAGCAGATACCCGGTCACAACCAGCAAACCGACGATGCCCAAAAGAAAAGTCCCGACCAAGCGTTGCCGGCGATAGTGCCAGCCCTTCACGATATGCATCGCCAGCAAGCTGCCGACGCCGAGAAGGGATGCGATCATGGCGAGACCATGCAATCGCAGCATCCATGGCTCGAAAGGATTCGTTTCCGGACCAAAATCGCCCTGCACTTGACCGAAGTAGTGAAGCAGCAGCCAAGCGACGCCCGTCAGCCAGAGTGTTCCGCCGCTCAGGGTAAGGAGCCAAATCTGCCAGCGTGCCAACTTCGCCATATATCAGGTTGCCTCGAGCGACGAGGGATGGCGGCATCGCCGGGTCATGTTTTCAGCCATGCGCGAGGACGGCCTTATAGGTTGCGAGCAGCCGTCTGACGCCGTCCGTAATGTGTTTGCAGGACAATGTCGCTCCCGAAATGTTTTTAATATCGTCTCCGAGCGTCAGCGT
>CAYMNX010000081.1:0-6059 GCA_964391905.1 uncultured Rhizobiaceae bacterium | reverse complement strand
TGGCCGACACGATCGAGGAGCGAGACGCCAAGCTCGTCCTCGAGCTGTCTTACCGCCTTGCTGACCGTCGATTGGGTCGCAAATACGATCCCCGCAGCGCGTGAAAAGCCACCCTGCCGAACTACCTCGACAAATGCGCGGAGCGTTCTCAATTCCATCGGCATTCGATATCGGAATGCGACGGGCTCGCTACAATCAAGAACCGACTTGCGTTTCGGCAGGAACGGATTGCGTGTTTTGAAGCGCGCTCAGCCCTCGCCATGAATCTCGCGCGTGAGGGCAAGCCAAGCTCGCGCCGCATGCGAGAGATAGCTCCCGCGGCGCCAGATCATCGCGGCGTGCCATTCCGTCTGCGGCTCGGCGAGCAAGACAAGTACGAGAGTTGGATGCCGGCGCTGCATGGCGACTATTCGCGGCAGAAAGGTGATGCCGAGCCCCGCAGCGACGAGTTCCGCCATGAAGTCGACCTGGATGCTGCGCGCGACGATGGTGGGCTCGAAGCCGCGCCGCCGGCAAGCCTCGAGAATGATCCGGTGCAGCGCGAACCCGGCTTCAAAAAGGATGAACGGTTGATCCTGCAACTGCCCAAGATCGATGGATTGATGCCGCGCCAGCGCGTGATTGGATGGGAGCAGCACCACGAGCGGCTCTGTCTTGATTTTCTGCCATTCGAATGCGTCGGAAACCGGTAGCAGCGAGGCTGCCAGATCGATCTCACCCGAAAGCAAGATTTCCTTCACGCGATCGCCGCCATCCTCGACGAGGCGGATGTCGATGCCCGGATAACGGATTCGATAGGTCGCAAAGAGATGCGCGAACAAAGCGCTACTGCTGACCGGCGGAAGGCCGATCCGGAGCGTGCCGTGTTTCAAGCCGCGCAATTCAGCAAGCTCGGCCACGAGATCGTCCCGCTCGGCGAGGAGCTTCAAGGCGCGACGATAGACGATATCGCCGGCGGCCGTCAGCATGCTGCGACGGCCGATGCGATCGAGGAGTGGTATGCCGAGCTCTTCCTCGAGCTGCTTCACCGCCTTGCTGACGGTGGACTGGGTCGCGAACACCGCCTTCGCAGCCTGAGAAAAGCCGCCGTGACGAATGACCTCGACGAAAGCGCGAAGGGTTCGGAGCTCCATAACCATTCCATTTGGGACTAAATTCTATTCGAGCAATTCATTATTGCCTGCACCGTTGCAACCTGCATTTTTCGTAAGCCTGTGATTCACGGAAGCTTGCAAGCCGACTGCCCGCTTACGCCCATGATTCACCGTACCCGGCTTTTGCGGGTCGTGCTTGTGTTTTCATTTTGGCTTGCGAGCGAATCCCAGCTTGCATCGCAAATACAATCGTACCGGCGGCGATCGGCATGCCCATCAGTACGCGCACATGACGCTCGTCGCCGCGTTCGCGACGGATGGCCAGATGGCGGTCTGGAATTTTGCGGTTGATGCTGGCGGACCCGGCGAGATTCGAACTCACGACCTCTGCCTTCGGAGGGCAGCGCTCTATCCAGCTGAGCTACGGGTCCGCTGCGGGCGGACGATAGCGAAGCGGCGCTGCGACGCAAAGCGATTTTTGGGTCCGCCGAGTCCCGCGCCGGCGAGGGGCGTCGCGGGCTAAGCCTTCCCGTTCAAAGCCGTTTTGCGGATATAAGAGGCGATCCCGTCGAGCGGCAGAATGGCGCTGCAGAGGCCTGCATTCGCAACCGCCCCCGGCATGCCCCAGACGACGCTGGTCGCTTGGTCCTGCGCGATAACGCAGCCGCCGGCTGCGACGAGCTCCGTCGCGCCCGTCAGCCCGTCTGCGCCCATGCCAGTCAGCACCACGCAAAGAAGCCCGCTGCCATAGATGGTAGTGAGGCTGTGCAGCATCGGATCGGCCGAGGGGCGGCAGAAATTCACCGGCGGGGTTTGGATCAGATGGATCTTGCTCGGACTATTTCCCTCGACCGTCATGTGCCAGTCGCCAGGCGCGATGTAGATCCGGCCGTCTTGGACGGGCTCGCCATCGACCGCCTCGGCCGTGGGGCGTCCGGCGACACGGGACAGATGCTCGGCTAGCGAGGTGGTGAATCGCGGCGGCATATGCTGCGTGATGAAGATCGGCTGCTTGGGCCCGTCCTTTAGCATCGGAATGAGCTGTAGCAGCGCCGAGGGACCGCCAGTGGAGGAAGCGATGGCGATGGCGCGGATCGCGGTCGCGCTCGAACGCGCCGGAGCCAAAGTCGGCGTGCGAGCGGCGGCCTTGGGCTCCGGCGCAGCCCTGCCGAGTTTTGCGCGTCGCGCATCGGCCAGCGCTTTGACTTTGGTGACGAGGTCGCGCTGGAATTCCGCGGCAGCACCCGGCGAGGAGTCCGGTTTCAGCACGCATTCGGCGGCGCCCGCGACCAGCGCCTTATAGCTGATATCGGCGCCACGCGGCGTCAGACCGGAGACGACGAGGACCTTGACGCCGGGGCGCGCCGCAAGAATGCGCGGGAGCGCCGTGAGCCCGTCCATCACCGGCATTTCGATATCGAGCACAACGACATCCACGTCGTTCTGCGTCAGCGCATTGAGCGCCGATTGGCCGTTACCAACCGACGCGACAACGTTGATGCTCGGGTCGCTCTCAAGCGCGCGCCGATAGAAGCCGCGAATCGCTGCGCTGTCGTCGACCAGCAACACACGTCGATGGCTAGACGCTGCTGCGGCGTGGGTTGGACGCATTTCGCTCACGGTACTCATCGTCTTCCTCGGCGATCGGCGAGACAGTGTCGAGTCGACGTCTCGCGCCGCTGTTGTGTTGCGCGACTCTCATTGCCATACCATGACGGGCGCATAGTTGGCGGCAAGCCAGTGATGGAGATGCTTGACGTTCTCGCGCGTGTCGTGGTTCAGAACGATTTCTTGCTCTTGCCAGCGCTCGAATACGGGACGCCAAGGCAAAAGGCTCGCATGCACATCATCCCGCGCGGTGCGGATGCGTTTGATCTGGAGCCACGGGCCGCGCAGCAGCGCAACGATATCGCTGGTTTGCGCATCGATCTGTGCGAAGTGCTGTGCGAATTCGGCGCCGGGTTGCTTCAAGAGCGCCAGGATGCGGGTCAACTCCTCGATCAGGGCCTTATCGCCCTTTGCGGCGCAAGCGAGCTGCAGAACACGCTCGCGAATGTCGCGCAGCTGCCCGGCATGCTCGCGCAGCGCCTCGATATAGCCGAGCTCCCGCGCGATGCAGTCGATACGGTCGATGACCTCGTGCTTGCGGCCTCCACCGAATCCGAGCGACCGCGCCGCTGCTTCAAAGGCGGCCTGGAACTCCTCCTTTGCGGCGATATCCTCGTCGCTCATCGTTATAACGCTCTCGAGCGACGGTGCCTCCTCGTCGTGCGCGAACCATGCCGATAGCCGTGCGAGGAGCTTCGCCTTGGACAGAAGGCGATGGCGTTCCTCGACCGTCCATGAGGCGCTGCCATCGATCAACTCCTTCGGGATCGAATCCCCGGGCCGAACCTCGGCGACATAGCGCAGCGCTTTGGCCGCAAGCTCGATCAGGTAACTGTCATGCGATGCTGTCTCGATATTGAACTCGCGGCGCAGCACCGTCGGCGTGAGCGAGACATGGAGATTGCCGAGATGCATATAGAACATCGGCGCGTGCGCACGTCGATCGACGGCGAAGCGGGCGCCGGGAAGGGCAAAGACCTTGTGCTGGAAATCGAAGGCGGCATTCGCGCCGCCGCCGGTCGAGGCGATCAGCTCCTCGACGGATTTGCCGGTTTCCGACGATGCTGCCGCGCGACCGGGGCCGTCGGGCGCGTCCATGCCGAAGGTGGCGGGCGTGCTCATCTACTGGCCTACGGCGCGGTCGAGCGCGGCGGGCTGACCGGGAATGAAAATGCCGGCGTGGCCCGGATGCGGCGAAAATTGGTCGGTGACGCCGATCACCGTCTCGGCACCGCCCAAGAACAGCGCGCCATCGGCGGCGAGTTGCCGACTCATGCGGTTGAGAATGTCGCGCTTTGTCGGCAGGGCGAAATAGATGAGCACGTTGCGGCAGAAGATGACGTCGAAGGTGCCGAGCGCGCCAAAGCCGTCGAGCAGATTGAAATTCTGGAACTTGACCCGCTCGCGCAGCGGCGCCTTGATGCGCCAACCTTGCTCTTCTTTCGTGAAATACTTGGCGAGGAGCTGAATTGGCAGGCCTCGCTGCGCTTCGAAATGGGTATAAAGCCCATTGCGGGCGCGCTCAATCATCTCCGTCGAGATGTCGGTTGCGACCATATCGACGGTCCAGCCGGCGAGCCTTGCTTTCTCTTCCTCGAGGATCATCGAGATCGAGTAGGGCTCTTGACCGCTTGAGCACGCGGCGAACCAGATGCGCAGGCGCTTGCTGCCGGCTCGCGCGGCAAGGAGGTTCGGGAGAAGGGCGGTGCGGAATACCTGGAAAACCGCGGCATCGCGGAAGAAAAACGACTCGTTGGTCGTCATCGCCTCGACGATATCGTGCTCGATCGCCTGCTTTTTATCGCCGCGCATCGCAAGGCATAACGCATCGATCGTGTCGCAGTTATGCTTTTTCGCAACCGGTCCGAGTCGCGATTCGAGCAGGTATTCCTTGTCGCGCGGCAACGCGAGACCGGACTTTTCTCGCAAAAGATTTGCAAGAAGCGAGAAAACGTCGTCCCGCATGGTCTTCGCTCAGGCCAAGCCTTGGAGCGCGAGCTTGGACGTCAGAATCTCGGCATCAAAGGGCTTCATGATGAACTCGTCGGCGCCTGTCTCGAGCGCTTCGACGATCCGAGGCATTTCGTTCTCGGTGGTGCAGAAGAAGACTTTCGGCGTCGTTCCGTTCGGCATCGCCCGCAGCTTGCGCAGGAACTCGATGCCGTTCATGACCGGCATGTTCCAGTCGAGCAGCACCGCGTCGGACATGTGCTTGGTGCAGGCATCGAGCGCCTGCTGTCCGTCCTCGGCTTCTTCTGTCGCAAAACCGAGATTCTCGAGAATGCCGCGCGCGAGTCCCCGAATGACCCGGGAATCGTCGACAATGAGCCACGTCTTGGTCAAGGCAAACCTCACATTAAGCGGCGTGCGCCGTGGCGCTGCCGAGCCGCAAAAGCCGCGCAACGTCGATCACGACTAAAAGCTCGTCTTTCAGGCGGTAGATCCCGGTCGCGACTTCGCGCCAGGCGGGATCGAGCGTCGGCGGATTGGATTCGAAGCTCTGCGGATCGGGACTCAGCACCTCGCCGACGCGGTCGACCGCAAGGCTGAAGAGGTCGTCCCCATGCGGCACCACGATGCTCATCGGCTGCTCGCCGGTGTCGGCCTTCGGCAGACCGAGGCGATGACGCGTATCGACGACGGTCACGATCCGTCCCCGCAGGTTGAGCGAGCCCAGGATTTCGGGCGGCGCCATTGGAATGCGGGTCACCGCCTGCGGACGCAAGACGTCTTGAACCGCCAGAACCGGTACGCCGAACAATTGCCCGGCGATGGTGAAGGTCACGAACTCGCCGGCCGTCCCGGCGCTATGATGGTTCTCTTGCATGGCTTTGTTACTCTGGTTCATGCCGCTCCCCTTTCGGATGCCAGCGTCTCGGAGATCGCTTGGAGCAGCGTCTGATGATCGAGCTTCGGAACGTGGCGTTGGAAGCCGGCGCGGCGTCCGCGCTCCTCATCGCTCGGGCTGACATGAGAGGTGAGCGCGACGAGCGGCGTGTCGTGCCAGTTCTCGCTCTCGCGCACTTTCGAAGCAAAGCCGAAGCCGTCGATCTTCGGCATCTCGATGTCGCTGATGATGAGGTCGAAGCGCTCGCCATCCTCGCACATTTTGAGCGCGGTATCGGCGGAGTCGACGCCCACAACCTCGTAGCCGGCGGCGGCGAGGAGGGGCTGCAGCATGTTGCGCAGGAAGGGGCTGTCGTCGACGAGCAGAATGCGGCGCGCGCGTTTGTCCTCGCCAAAGGCCATCTGGCTTTCGGTCTTGAACCAATTTGCGTCGCGCTGCGAGAGGTAGAACGAGATATCGACGAGGTCCGTGGCCTTGCCAGCAATGATGGCGCTGCCGAGAATGCCGGG
>CAYMNX010000080.1:0-3625 GCA_964391905.1 uncultured Rhizobiaceae bacterium | reverse complement strand
GCAGCGGCTGCAGCAGGAGCAGCGCGAGCAACTGAAATTCAACCTCAAAGCAGGCTGGGGCGGCTATCCGCTCGTCGGCACAGCCGATCGCATCGCCGATGAGCTTTTGAAGCTGAGCCGCATCGGCATCGACGGCATGCTCTTGAGTTGGGTCGATTACCGCGACGGGCTTGAGCGTTGGCAGCGCGATGTCATGCCGCGGCTCGAGCAGGCCGGCTTGCGTCTGCCCTTGTCTTAGCTCGTACGAGCGGAAAGAGAGGGCATCAACCGCAGCGCGTTCTCATATTCGATGGCGCGGACATCGGCGTCGCTCAATCCCAGCTCGGCAAGATCCGCGACCGTGCTCTCGGCGCGCATATAGGGGATGTCGGTGCCGAAGAGCAGCTGTGCCGTTGTGGTGAGCTTCAATAGCGCTGCCATTGCCGGCGGATTGGTCGCCGAGACGATATCGAAATAGAGCTTCTTGAACTCGGCGACGGCGCCGTCCGGCAGCTTCGCCGCCAGATCCTTCCTCACCTTCACGAGATTGGCGACACGATGCGCCAGCATCGGAATGGTGCCGCCGCCATGCGCGAAGATGAAGCGGATATGGGGACAGCGCCGGACGGTGCCGCCAAAGACGAGGCTTAAAATCGCGCGGGTGGTATCGAAGGGATATTCGATCAGGGGCGGATTGAGATCGGGCAGCAGATTGGTGCAGCAGCCCGGCACCGTCGGATGAAAGAAGATCACGGCCTTGCGGCGATTGAGCTCGTCGAAGACCGGCGCGAAGGCGGGATCGCCCGGCCATTGGGTCTCATAGCTCGTCTGCAGCTTGAAGCCATCGCATTTCAGCACATCCGCCGCGTATTCGATCTCCTCGAGGCACGCATCGATATGCGGCAAGGGCAGCAGCGCGAACATGCCGAAGCGCCCGGGATGATCCTGCTTCAGCCGCGCCGCGTAGTCATTGCACTCGCGCGCGAGCTCGTGGGCGCGTTTTGGATCGTCGGGCCTGACGATCACGGTTGATATCGATGTCACCGTGGTGGCGATGCCGTTGCGGTCCATTGCGTCGAGCGACATGCTCGGCGTCCATTGCGCCACCTGGTTGAAATCGAGCGCCCGGCCCGCCATGCGCGCGCTTTCCTCCGCGAGCCATCGCGGCGGCAGGATATGGTGATGAACGTCGATGCGGCGCGCATTCGTGCTCATGATATCCCTCCCTTGTTTCTTCTCGGCAACTTAGCATAGCCGCATCGCGGATTCCGCTGGGGATTGTCGCTTGTTCTGCCGCAGCATTTTGATAATTTCGAGCAGCAGGAGAGAAGGCCGGCCAGCCGGCCCGCACGCCAAGCCCGTCGATAAGGGAGAGGTCGCTTGAGCCGAGAACATGCCCGCCGCCAGCCGCCGTCGCTCGTCGAGGCTCAAATCCATCGCCAAGGCGTCGCCTAGGAGTTCGCTTGTCGCACCCGCTATCGGCCATCGGCCGGGATATTCGCCGCAAGGAAGACCAGCGGCTGCTCACGGGAAAGGGCCGCTTCGGCGATGACATCGCTCTTCCCGGCCAAGCCCATGCGGCGATGTTGCGCTCACCCTATCCGCATGCACGAATTCGCACGATCGACACGGCAAGAGCGGCCGCGATGCCCGGCGTTCTCGGCGTTTATACCGGCGCCGATTGCATCGCCGACGGGCTGAAGCCGATCCCGCACAGCCCCGTGCCTTCGACCAAATACGACGTCAAGCTCACCGCGCCGCTTGGCGGAAAAGTCACGATCGATCCGCATCGACTGCTTCCGACCGACAAGGTCCGGCATGTCGGCGAGGCGGTCGCGATGGTTGTGGCCGAGACCAAGGATCAGGCGCTCGATGCGATCGACGCGATCGACGTCGCTTATGAAGAGCTGCCATTCGTTGTCGACGCAGAGCGCGCCCTCGCGGCCGGCGCGCCGGCGATATGGGACGATGTCGCCGATAATCGCCTGGTCGAGACCTGGTTCGGCGATCGTGCTGCGACCGAGCGCGCCTTCGCCGCCGCCGACCGGGTGGTCGCGATGGATTTTCACATCGTGCGCGTCTCGCCCTTGCCGCTCGAGCCGCGCGCGGGGATCGCGGCTTTCGATTCGGCGACCGGCCGCTACACGCTGCATTACTGCGCCGGCGGACCCGGCACCGTGCGCCACAAGCGCGATTTCGCAACCGTCCTCGGCATTGCGCCCGAGCGCCTTCGCCTCGTGTCGCAGGATTCGGGCGGGAGCTTCGGCGCGAAGAATCGCCCCTATGTCGAATTCGGGCTCATCCTTTGGGCAGCGCGAAAACTGGGACGGCCGATCAAATATGCGGCGACCCGCGCCGAATCGATGCTGAGCGAATATCAGGGACGCGACCTTCTCACCAAGGTCGAGCTCGCCTTGCGCGCCGATGGGAAGTTCCTTGCGCTGCGCGCCGATAATCTCATGAATGTCGGCGCGCATTGTGTCTCGCTGTCGCCTTTGGCGAAGGGCATTGGCGTCGTCACCGGCGCCTATGACATCCCGGTGGTAAGCGCGCGAGCGCGCGCCGCCTACACCAACACGACGCCCAATAATGTCATGCGCAGCTCCGGCCGGCCCGAAGTCTGCTTTGCGCTCGAGCGCCTCATCGACACGGCGGCGCGCGAGATGGGTATCGATGCGATCGAGCTGCGTCGCAGGAATTTAGTCGGCGCTCAAAAGATGCCCTACACCAACGCCGTCGGCTCGACCTATGACAGCGGTAATTACGCCGATAACATGGATCGCGCCCTGCGCCTCGCCGATTGGGCCGGGTTCGCGGCGCGACGACGCGAGGCGGAGAGCCGTGGCAAGCTGCTCGGCATCGGCTTCGCCAACTACGTCGAATCCTCGACTGGCGCGCCGATCGAGCGCGCCGAGATCGCCATCTCCCCGGATCGCCGCGTTAGACTCGTCGCCGGCATGCAACCAAGCGGTCAAGGACACGAGACGAGCCTTGCGCAAATTGCCGCGGCGCTTTTGTTCGTTCCGGTCGACAGCATCGACGTCGTGCTCGGCGACACCGCTTTCGTCAGCGAGGGCGGCGGCTCGCATTCCGGCCGGTCGATGCGCCACGCCGGCACCGCCATCACCCTTGCCGCGGCGCAACTCGTGACCACGTCGACGCACTTCGCCGCCGTGATCTTCAACACGAGCGACGACCAGGTCAGTTTTGTCGATGGGCGGTTCCGGGCGCCCCATGTCGAGCGCAGCTATGATCTTCTCGATCTCGCCGCGGAGGCTGCGCGGCATTCTCTTTCGCCGCTGGCGGCGGCGGTGACCAATGAAATGCACGAGCCGGTCTTTCCCAATGGCGCTGCGGTTTGCGAGGTCGAGATCGATCCTGAAGCCGGCGCGGTGCGGATCACGCGCTATACGGCGATCGACGATGTCGGGCGCTGCATCAGTCCGATGACGGTGGACGGCCAGACCCATGGCTCGATCGCGCATGGCGTCGGCGAGGCGCTGGCGGAGCAGATCTTCGTCGACGAAACGTCGGGACAGCTTCTGACAGGCTCCTTCATGGATTACGCGATGCCGCGTGCCGATATGCTGCCGTCCTTCTCGACGGCCATCGTCGAGAATCTGTCGCCGACCAATCCGCTCGGCCT
>CAYMNX010000079.1:0-8276 GCA_964391905.1 uncultured Rhizobiaceae bacterium | reverse complement strand
TTCGTCTACCGGCGCTTCGGCCGTGATGCCGCGGCGAGAGATGATCTGAACCGGCGCAATCTGCGGCTCATCGGCGCCAAGGGTATCGTCTGCGAAGCGCTGACCCATGGCGAGGGCAAGGTTCGTCTCGGTGACAGCGTCTGGCTCGCGGAAGGGCCGAACCTGCCGGACGGCGCGGCGGTCGTCGTCAAAGACGTTCGCGGCGCGCGAGTCGTGGTGGATATCGCCCGGGATCCGTAACGCCGCTGCCCCCTTCGCGACAAGCGCGCGGATGGCGCGCCCGGCCGCGGATCAACCAGCTCCAGAAAGGCGCGGTGCTTCCGCGGAAAACGCCGCCAGGGGCGGCTCCGCGACATTGGCGATGGTGACGAGGCGCGCCGCCGGAAAAAGGGCAGTCACGGTCGTCCCTTTGCCGAGCGCGCTCTCGATTTCGAGCTTGCCGCCGTGCAGCTCCATCATGGCCGCGGCCAGCGGCAGGCCGAGGCCGGTTCCGTTATGGCTGCGGTTCAAGGCACTGTCGACCTGGATGAAAGGCTGCAGCACGCGGGGGATGTCTGCTTCGGCAATGCCGATGCCGGAATCGCGGACGGCAATCGACAAGCCGCGCTCGACGTCGACCTCCATGACGACGGAAATCTTGCCGCCGGGCTCGGTGAACTTCACCGCGTTCGAGAGAAGATTGAGCATGATCTGCTTGAGCTTCAGGCGATCGCAGAACATGAGCGGCGGCGCATCCGGCAGGCGCGTCTCGAGCGCAAGTCCGGCGCTTTCGGCGCGCGGGCTTACGAGGCGCGTCACGGTACTGACGACATTCACCACATCGACGGTATCCTCGAGAAGCTCGAGCTTTCCCGCTTCGGCTTTCGAGAGGTCGAGGATCTCGTTGATCAGCCGCAGGAGATCCGTGCCGGCGTCGAAAATGTCCTTGAGATAGCCACGGTAATCGGCATTGCCGATGGGGCCTTTCGCCCCGTTCAGCATCAGCTCGGAAAAGCCGATGATGGCGTTGAGCGGGGTGCGCAGCTCATGGCTGACATTGGCAAGGAACTCGGTCTTCGCACGGTTCGCGGTTTCGGCCGCCTCCTTGGCGGCGCGCAGCGTCTCGTAAGCGGCGCGATTCTCCGCCTCGAGCCGCTGCCGCTCGAAGGCGCGATCAAGCGCCGCGATCAGCTCGGCGGGCTCGCAATTCTTGTCGCAATAATCGTAAGCGCCCTTGCGCAGCGCATGGATCGCGGTCTGCGTGTCGGCGTGCGCCGTCATCATGACGACGACGAGATTGGGCTGCTCGGCCTTGAGCCGGGACAGCAATTCGACGCCCGAAATGCCCCTGAGCCGAACGTCGATCAGCGCGACCGCCGGCGTATCGCGCTGGAGCGCGATCGAGGCTGTCTCGGGCCGATCGGCGATGATCGGCTCATAGCCCTCCGGCGCCAGGATGTCCGTGATCGACTCGGCGAATTCCTGATCGTCGTCGACGATCAGCAATCGCCGCGGTATTGCCAATTCCGGCATTTCAGTGCAGGGCGGCCGATGAACCGCCGTCGCCGGTCGCCACCGCGATTGCTTGGATGAGGTCCCTCGGATCGAACGGCTTCAGCAGAATACCGTTCTCGACGTGGCGAAGGTCGGCGAGCACGGCGTTCTTCTCGTCGGGAAGACCGGTCACGAAGATGGTCGGAATCGATTTGCCCGATTCCTTGAGCTTCAGATAGACCTCGACGCCCGTCAGCAAGGGCATCGCCAAATCGAGCACCAGGCAGTTGACGCCTTCCTCGGCGGCCTTCTCGAGCGCTTCCTGGCCGGTCGAGGCGATGACGACTTGATAGCCTTGCTGGGTCAGGATCGGTTTGAGGCTGTCGGCGAAATCCGGGTCGTCATCGGCGACGAGGATAAGGCCGCGCGGCTTCACCTCCTCGAGCGCCTGCAGCAAATCGGCGATGGCGAAGGGCTTGCGCAACACGCCCAAGGCGCCGTTCTCGATCGCCTGCGAGATCAACTGCTCGACGCTGTAGCCGGTCATCATCATGACTTTGGCGTCGGGCCTGATTTTTTTGAACTCGAAGAAGGTCTCGACGCCGTTCATGCCCGGCAGCTTCACGTCCATGAAGACAAGATCGAAATCCTCCTCGCGGAAAATCTTGACCCCGGCTTCGCCGCTGAACGCCGCTTCGACCTGATGGCCGCGCATGCTGAGAATATCGACGATGCTTTCCGCGTGATCGCGGTCGTCATCGATTACCAAAACCCGTCTGCTCATGCCGCGATCTCCTCGTCTCGGGCGGCGGTGCGAAGCCGCACCGTCACCCTTGTGCCTTTGCCGGGCTCGCTCGTGATGGCGATCGTCCCCTGATGCTGCTCAACGATCTGCTTCACCATCGGCAAGCCCAAGCCCGTGCCGAAGCTCTTGGTGCTGAAAAGCGGCTCGAAGACTTTGGGCAGAACGTCGCTCGGAATTCCGGCGCCGGTATCCTCGATCGCGATCTCGAAGAATTCGCCGGCGAGCGCGGTGCTGACCGTGATGCGCCGCTCGGGCGTCGTCTCGGTCATCGCTTGCGACGCATTCTCGATGAGATTGATCAGCACGCGACGCATCCGCTCCGGATCGATCGCGATCATGCAATCGGCGTCGAGCTGGCGTGTGATCGTGATGTCGGCGGGCAGCCGCTGCTCGTCCAGCACCTCATGGATCCATGGATCAGGCGCCATGACCGCGCATTGCAATTCCTTGATCCGCGTATAGTCGAGCAGATCATTGATGATGCGGTTGCAGCGGTCGACGCTGCGCTCGACCCGGGTGAGCGGGCGCTGGAGATCGACGCCCTTCGCGGCCGCGGTTTCCTTGACCGCGAAGAGGGTGTTGCGGATGGCGCTCAGCGGATTGCGCAGCTCATGTGCCATCGTCGCGGTCAGCTGGCCCAATGCCGAGAGGCGCTCTTTGCGGACGAGCTCGCTTTGCGCCGTCTTGAGCGCGGCGGTGCGCTCCTCGACCCGGCGTTGCAGCTCGACTTCGACTGCCACCTCGGCGCTGACGTCGCGGCCGGCGCCGCGATAGCCGCGAAAGTTTCCTTTTGCGTCGAAGACCGGCTTGCCGCTGACGCTGACATGGATAATTCGCCCGTTCGCCAGTTCACGCTGAAATCGGAAGTTGTGGAACGGCCGGCGGGCGGCAAGATCCGCGTCATGCGCTGCCCATTGCGCGTCGCTGACGCCCAGCTTCACGGTTTCGCGCCGGGTCTTGCCGAGATCGTCGCTGCTCGTGATCTGCGTGGCATTCGTGCTTCCGGAGAAGCGGACGAAACGCAGATTCTCGTCCTGCTCCCAGAACCAGTCCGAGGTCGCCTCGGCGAAATCGCGGAAGCGCGCCTCGCTTTCGGCGAGTTTCGTCGCGGCCGCCTCGCGCTCTTCCGATTTGCGATACTGAACGACGGCGAAGACGAGGCCGATCGCCGCAAGAGCTAAGAAGATGATCGCGGCGAGACCGATCGATTGGAACAGGTTGCTTTTGAGGAACGCCGCCATCGGGACGTCGATCACGAATGCCCCCATGACGTCGTGCAAATGCCAGGGCGTCCGACCAGCCTGAAGCTTGTTGTGGCAATCGACGCAGCTCTGTTCCTTTGCGACCGACGGATAGACGGTACGGGAAATAGGCTCGCCGGCGATATCGAGGATCTGAGTGACGGGTTTCAGCGACGGATCCGCTGCGATGGCCGTCACTGCGCGAGCCATGTCACCATCGACGGGCGCGGTCTTGATCTCGCGACCCGGCACCCCGACCCATTGGATGCCCAGCTCGTCGCCCTCCGTTTCCCGCGCCTTGTTGAAGGCAGCGATCGAATCGGCGCGGAACGTCGCGGGCACCGGCGCATTCGGATTGAGCTGAGCTCGCAGGCTCGCATATTGATTAACAAAAGCGTCGACGAGGCGCAGCGCGGTGATCTTCTCGGCGCTCTTATGCTCCTTGAACCAGTCGACATTCTCGGCGTAGAGGCCGTAGCCGACGCCCGCCGCAAGGAGCTGGCAAGTGAGAAGAAACAGGACGAAGCCCTGCCCCGCCCGGGAACCAAGGAAATGGGCCCAACGTGCGCCGCGTGTCACCGCTCGAACCTTTTTGCCGACCTCGCCCGGGCCGGATGATGCGGCCGCGCTGCTTAATGGGGAATTAAAGAAAATCCCTTCAAAGTGACGGAAATCCGCGGATTTCCTGGGATTTTGGCCAAGTCAGCGCCAGAATTTGTGCGTCGCGAGACGGGCACCTTCGGCGAGGGCGGCAAGCTTTGCCCAGACGACTTCGGTATCGACGGCGGCTTGTCCGACCCAGGTTCCGTAGCCGCAATCGGTGCCGGCGATGACGTTCTCGCGCCCCACCAACTGGGCGTAGTGGGCGATGCGTTGTGCGACGAGCTCGGGATGCTCGATGAAATTCGACTTCGATTCGAGCACGCCCGGGATCAGCACTTTTCCATCCGGAAGCTTCATCCGCTCGAACAAGGCCCATTCATGGGCGTGGCGCGGATTGGCCGCTTCGAAGGAGATGCCGCTCGGCCGCGCCGCAAAGACGATGTCGATGATCGCCTCCAGCGGCACATCATAATGATGCGGGCCCTCGTAATTCCCCCAGCACAGATGCATCCGTAATTGCTCGGGCGGGATGCCGGCGAGCGCGTGATTCATGACCTCGACGTGAAGCTGTGCCGCCTTGCGGAAATCCTCGAGACTCAGATCCGCATGCTGGATGTGGCGGCCCATGGCGAGGTCGGGACAATCGAGCTGGAGAATGAGGCCGGCCGCCGCGACCGCCTCATATTCCTCGCGCATCGCATCGGCGATGGCATAGAGATAAGCCTCGGCGCTCTTGTAATAATCGTTGCGGAAAAACAAGGAGATGAGACCGGGCGATGCCGCCGTGAGAAAGCCCTCGGCCGCAGCGGTGTTCTGCATTGCAGCCTTGAGATGGGCGATATCGGTTGCGACCGCTTTGTGATCGACGACGGTGATCGGGGCATTGCAGGCCGGCGTCTTGCGCCGCGAGCGGCCGGGATCGCCGAAAACACGCCGCGCCAGCTCCGGGAAATCGGCGAGGTCCTGATAGACGAAACTATTGCCCGCGCCGCCGAAACCGGCGAGCCGGTCCTTGATATAGGTCGCATAGGAGGGCTTGCTCATCTCGCCGTCATTGACGATATCGATCCCAGCCCGCGCCTGTTTCGCGACGCAATCGGCGACCGCCGCGGCGATTTGCGCGGTCAGCGCGCCATGATCGACGGGTACGCCTTCTTCCTTCGCGAACATGGTGCGGATCAGGTCGGCGGGCCGTGGCAGGCTGCCGGTATGCGTGGTGAGGAACCGCTCGGTGCTCCGTTTCATGTCTCGTCTCCTCCCCGCTCGCCCTCTCGCGGCGAATGCGCCAGAATGATGTCATGAATCGCCTTTCTCTTGCACCGGTCACGATCAACGAGGTCGAGCCGCCGGCGCTGATCGCGGCGGCAGCGGCGGCCGGCTTCGATTCAATCGGGCTTCGCGTGCTCGGCGCCCCCGGCGCCGCGCCCGTTACGCCCCTGATCGGCAATCGGCCGCTGATCGCGGAAATTGCCGGCGCTGCGGCCGATACCGGCGTGACGGTTTATGCGGCGACGGGGATTTGGCTGGTTCCGGAATTTTCGCTCGACGCGGCCGTTCCGGCGCTCGAAATCGCGGCGCGCCTCGGGGCGGAGCAGTTCCTCGCCGTCGGCAATGACCCCGACGAGGAGCGGATGGGCGCCAATCTTGCGGCTTTGGCGGCGGCCGCCGTTCCCTTCCGGCTTGGCATTTCGCTCGAGCTCATGCCCTATACCGCCGTCAACTCCATTGCCAAGGCGCGCCGCCTCGTCGAATCCAGCGGCCAGCCCAATCTCGGCCTGGTGATCGACGCGCTCCACCTCGCTCGCTCCGGCGGCGGACCGGCCGATATCGCGGCGATCGATCACCGCTTCATCGGCTATCTCCAGCTCAGCGACGCCCCGGCGGCGCCACCCCCAGGCCTGTCCTTGCGAGCGGAATCGTTAACATCGCGGCTTTATCCCGGGGACGGGGCGCTGCCGCTCTTGGCCCTCCTCGACGCGTTGCCGCCCAATATCGTGATCGATGTCGAGACCCCGGTCGCTCGCGACCGGTCCCTGCCGCCGTCTGAGCGGGCCGTCCGTGCGTTTGCTGCGACAAAGCGTCTCCTTGCGGCCCGAGGCGGGGAAAATCCAGGATAAGTCATTGAACTGTAATAATTTAGCCTCACCTACTTAAAACAGGTGCGGGCGGCCCCAATATTGTGCCAAGATGCGCGCCGACCGGTCATTTCTCGGCCGGCGCATCCATCACGACGTAGTGTGAGCTGACATCATGCGGGCCAATTTCGCCGGCGCCGATGCCGCGGAGCAGCCGATTCAATCGGCCGAAGCGACAACCGCCGTTAACGATGAGAACAACGTTGCAGTCGAGGAATTGCCGCGCGGCAATATCGCCGCGGACGCCAATTCCGGCGACGCCATGCAACATTATTTGCGCGAGATCTCCGTCGCGGAGCTCTTGACACGCGAGCAGGAAGTGGAGCTTGCCCAGAGGATCGAGGCCGGGCGTGCGGCCATGTTCTCGGCGCTGTGCCGGAGCGAGTTCTTGCGCAACGCGATCAAGCACTGGCGCGAGGGGCTTGCCAAGAATACCGTCCTGTTGCGCGATGTCGTCGATCTCCCGGCGACGCGGCAACGCCTCAAGGGCGACACCGAGGCGCCGATCGACGATTCCGGCGCAGCCTCAGCGCTGACCCAGCTCGAAGCCGAGATTACGCCGGACGTTATGGCCGCCTTTACGCGCGCCATTAAGGTCGGGCGCGGTCGACCCAAGGCTTTGGCGGCGGCTCTGGCCGATATCGTGATGCAGCCTTCCGAGGTCGACAAGCTCGCCCACCAGGTCAAGGAGGCGAGCCGGCGCTTGATGGAGCTCGAGGGAAATCTGGTGCGGCTCGCCCAGCAAGCGGGCGTTGCGCGCCAGGACTTCATCGACAGCTACCGCGCGGCGAGTAGCGCGCAGGCTTGGCTCGATTCGGCGAAGCGTCGTCGGGTCACGGCGTGGCGTGCTTTCATCAGCCGCTATGGCGAGGCGGCCAAGGCCCTGGTCACCGAGATCGACGGGATCGCGGCCCAATCCGGCCAGAAGCTCGAGCAATTCCGGCAGAGCGCTTTGGAACTGCAGCGCGGCTCGCGTGAATCGGAGCGCGCCAAGGAGCAGATGATCTCCGCCAATCTGCGCCTCGTCACCTGGATCGCGCGGCGCCATGTCAATCGCGGCCTGCCGCTGATGGATCTGGTGCAGGAAGGGAATATCGGCCTGATGCGCGCGGTCGAGAAGTTCGACTGGCGCCGCGGCTACAAAATTTCGACCTATGCGACCTGGTGGATTCGCCAGGCCTGCTCGCGTGCCCTCGTCGATCAGGGCCATCTGATCCGCATCCCGGCGCATCTGGCCGATGAGGTGCGTCGCGTGCTGCGGGCGCAGCGTCGTCTCGCCGGCGAGTTGCGCCGCGAGCCGACCGAGCCCGAGCTTGCCGAGCGCCTCGGCACGCCGTTGGCCAAGCTGCGCACCGTGCTTGAGCTGGTGCGCGACCCGGTCAGCATGGACCAGCCGGTCGGCGAGGATGGCGACGCCACCATCGGCGACTTCCTCGAGGACGAGCAGGCGGTGATCCCGCTCGAAGCGGCGGCCGCCGCTGAATTGCGCGAGGCGACCGAAGAGGCGCTTTCGCGGCTGACGCCGCGCGAGGCCGATGTGCTGCGGCTGCGCTTCGGCGTGGGTCAGGCCGCCGAGCACACGCTCGAAGAAGTCGGCCGCAAATATCAGGTCACGCGCGAGCGCATCCGCCAGATCGAGGCGAAAGCGCTCAAAAAGCTCAGCCAGCGCGGGCCCGATCGACGTCTCGCAGGGTTCCTCGACCGCTGACCCGGCAGCGATAGCAGTTGCCTCGACTGCATCGCCGCCGCACAATGGCTCCCGAAAAACGACACGGCGCCAGGGAGGAGTCATGGCCCAGCAACGGATCAGCTATGTCGATCCGGCGACGATCACCGACGCCAAAATGTTGGCCGAGCTCGATCGGTGCCGGCGAATCGGCACGCCGCGGCCGGAGAGCCAAGCCATTCGCGCTCATGTTCCCGCTGCTTTCTGGTCCTTTGCTCAGGCTTGGGACGGCGTCTTCCACAACGGCGTGATGGATCATTCCATCAAGGAGCTGTGCCGCGTTTATGTCTCGC
>CAYMNX010000078.1:0-2193 GCA_964391905.1 uncultured Rhizobiaceae bacterium | reverse complement strand
GGCACGCTCGACCAGATCCATATGACCTTCGATGGAACGATAAAAGAGCCGCTCGATTTCGCTGGCCTCGATATGCGCTTTTCCGCAAACGGACCGCATCTCCGTCGGCTCGGCCTCGCCCTGGGCGTTCCATTGCCGGATTTCCCGAGCTTCCGCGGCAGCAGCAAGCTGACGGGCGGAAACGGTCAATGGGCTTTAACCGCCATCACGCTGAGGGTCGGCAACAGCGATCTGGAGGGCGGCATCGACATCGACACGCGGGCGCAGGTTCCAAGCCTGCAAGCGAATTTGACCTCGAGCCTGATCGACCTCGCCGATTTCGAGGGTCTTTATGGCGGCAATCCAAGAACCGCGCCGCAGCCGGCGAGTGCTCGGTTGATCCCCGACAAGCCGTTGGCCGTCCATAAACTGCCGAGCCTCAACGCCAATGTAAGCTTCTATGGAACCGAAATCCGGTCGAGCAGCGGCCTGCCTTTCGAGCGGATCACGTTCAAGCTCCTCCTGCAAAACGGCGAGATCTCCGTCGATCCCCTGCAATTCCATGTCGCTCTGGGCGATCTCGATCTTCGCCTTCACTACAATCCATATACGCCCCGCAGTCCCCCGGCACTGAAGGCGTCGGTCGAGCTTCGCCATGTCGATCTGCATGCGCTTGTCGGCGGACTCGGCCTCTCGCCGAGCATCAAGGAGACTGCCGGCATACTCGGCGGCTCGGCCACCATCGACACGACAGGCGCCTCGATGCGAGATTTCCTGTCGCGGATGAATGGCCGCGCCGATCTTTTTCTCGAGAACGGACAGATGAGCGCGTTCCTTCAAGAGCTGATCCCGATCGATGTATTGCGGGCGGTTGGCGTCTACATCAGCGGCCCGCGAGCGGTTCCGATCGATTGCCTGATTTCGCAATTCGCCATCCGATCGGGCGTCGTGACGCCCTCGACTTTCCTGTTCAATACGCCCGATACGAGCGTTACGGTGAGCGGCAATATCGATTTCGCCAATGAGACGCTCAACCTCACCGTGAAGCCCTACAATCGGCACTTCACGCTGATCAGCTTGCGCACGCCGATCGCGATATCCGGGCCGCTGGCAAAGCCCAAATATCACATCGATACCAGCAGCATCTTGACGCGTCTCGGCGCGTCGCTCGGCCTTGCGGTCATCTTCCCGCCGGCGGCTTTGATCCCCTTGGCCGATCGCGGCCTCGGCAATCAGAACAAATGCTCGGCCGCGTTCCAGCAGGTACAGCCCGCCGCGTCGGGGAAGGGACCCTCCGCCGCGGCACCGCAATAAGGTCAGTTTAGCGGCCGCTCGCCGCTCTGCCGTTCAAGATGTCCTCGACATAAAGGAGACGCAACGTCGGAATGAGGATCGCTGTCAGCGGCATCGCCAGCAGCAGACCCAATACGCCCGCGATCACACCCATGATCAGCTGGCCGGCGAGGGTCACGGCCGGCGGAACATGGGCGGCGCGTTTCTGCACCAGGGGAATGAGGATGTACCCTTCGAGGATATGAATCCCGACATAGAGAAGCAGAACATAGAGCGCGTGCCAAATACCGAGCGTGAACGCCAGGAGCAGGCTCGGGACGGCCGAGGCGATCGCCCCCACATAGGGGATGAAGGCCAGCCCCGCGGCAAGCAGGCCGAGGGCGATCGGGACCGGAATGCCGAGACCCCACAGCCCCGCCGTTGTCGCGGCGCCGACGACGACCATCGCAAACAGCCTGCCCAGAAGCCATGCCCAGAGGACATCGGCGAGAAGCCTCAGCAGCTCGCGCACGCGGCTTCTTCGCGCTTGAGGAACGAGCAGGATCAGGCCTTTCGCATAGACCTCCGGTTCGGCCGCCATATAAAGGCCAAAGAAGATGATCACGACGATCGCGCCCGCGACCGCGATCGCGCTGGAAAAGATTCCGAAAAGCTCGCGGAACGTTCCGGAAAACCGCGACGGGTCGAGGCTTCCGGACACGCGGGTCCAAATAAAATACGGCATACGCTGTTGCAGCTTGGAGTTATCGCTGGTCAGCAGCTGCGAAAGCTGATCGAACTGCCCGATGACGGATTGTGCGAAAAACCAGCACGAGCCGGCGACGAGCGCGGCGACCAAGCCCGCGACGAGCGCCAAGGAAATGTGATGGCCGAGACCAGAATGACGAGAGAAGAGCTGGCTCGATTTCGATAGGAAGACGG
>CAYMNX010000077.1:0-3345 GCA_964391905.1 uncultured Rhizobiaceae bacterium | reverse complement strand
CGCATCGCCCGGTATTGGCTCGGCGGAACGCCGCCGCGGAAAACGAGGCTCTCGGTGCCGCGGCTGATGCCGCTCACGCGCGCGCGGACGAGAAGCTCGCGCGGCTGCGGCGCGCGTAGCGGTTGGGCGCGAATCTCGCCGCGACCGGGCGCGGCGAGCCAGAAGGCGCGCGCGAGTTGCGGCGACTCAGCCACTCGTCGGCTCAATCACGGAAGGTGCATTCGAAGAGCACATCCTCGCCCAAGGGAATGCGGCGCACCTTCGGTCGCTTGCCGCCGCCGGGTGCGGCGATCTCGGGCAAGGTCACGCTCGGCCGGCCCGAGCCCAGCAGCACCGGCGCGATGGTGAGCTGAAGCCGGTCGAGGCATCCGGCACGAAGAAAATGCGAGATCGTCACGCCACCGCCTTCGATGAAGAGCCAATGGAGCCCGCGCGCGGCGAGCGCCTGCCGGATCGTCTCCGGCGCGATGATCGTGCCGGTTCGCGGCAGGCGCAGGATCTCGACCTTGCCGAAATCGGATTTGGCGGCTGAATCCGCCGCGACAATGATGAAGGTCGGTGCGCTCGGATCGTTGAAGACGCGGTGATGCGGCGCAAGCTTGTGATTGGGATCGATGATGACGCGAACCGGATGATTTCCGGCACAGCGCCGCACCGTGAGCAGCGGGTCGTCGTGAAGGATCGTGTCCGCGCCGACGAGCACCGCATCGGCCAGGGCGCGCATGCGATGGGTGTGGCGCAAATCCTCCTCGCCCGAGATCCAGCGCGATGCGCCGTTCGGCGTGGCGATTCGGCCGTCGAGGCTCTGCGCCAGATGGGCGACGGCGAAGCCGACACCCGATGGAACCGCGCATAGCGGTCCATAAAGCTCGGCGAGCGTCTCGCCGTTCTTCGGGAGAGGCGCGCCGCGCCGGCACGCCAAGATCGCCTGCCATTGCTCGTCAACGCGCCTGGTTATGCTTCTTTCGGCAGGCATGGTAGAGCCTTTTTAGAGAACGCATAATGGGCCATGGCTCGTTCCGTTGGGACAAACAAATTTTCGCGAGTTGTTCCGCACCCGTTCGGCCTCGCCAATTGGGTGACCCTGCTGCGCGCCAGCGGCGCGGCGCTGCTTCTCGGCGCGGCGGGTGCCGCGGTTTTTGCTGGGCTGGCGCTGGGGGCGGCGGCGCGGTGGACGGCGCTGGCGGCGGCGCTTGCCTTGCTCGCTTTGGATGGCGTCGACGGCTTCCTCGCCCGCCGCCTCGGCCAGGCAACCGCCTTCGGCGCCCGCTTCGATATGGAAGCCGATGCGCTCCTCGGCTTGGGCCTGTCCTTCTTCGTCTGGGCGCTCGGGCAGGCCGGGGCCTGGGTACTTTTGAGCGGCTTGATGCGCTATATCTTCATTATCGTCGGATGGGTCTGGCCCGCGCTGGCGGCGCCTTTGCCGCCCCGTCGGCGCCGGCGGGCGATTTGCGTCGCGCATATCAGCGTGCTGACCGTTAGCTTGGCGCCGCCGGTAACCACCTTATGGTCAACGGTGATTTGCCTCGCCGGCTTGGTGCTTCTGGGCTATTCCTTCGGCAGCGATGCGGTCTGGCTCTTGAGCCGGGACGCGATAAAGAACGAGGCGATGGTTGAGCGATCTTAACACCCCAGCGGCCGATGCGCGCGTGTTGCGCGATGTCGATCGCGTCATCGGCGATCTCCGCCGCGGCATGATCGCGGTGCTGCGCGACGGCGATCGCAGCCGTGCCGTGCAGGCGGCCGAATGCATCACCGCCGACAGCCTCAAGCAGCTGGCGCTCTTGGGGGGCGGCAAGATCGCGCTCGCCTTGACGCGGCGCCGCGCCGCGGCGCTGGGTCTGGCGCCCGCCGCGCGCGCCGGGCGGTACGGTGATACTCGCTCTGCCGCCCGGCACCGAGGCGCCCTTCGTGCAAAAGCTCGCCGATCCTGGCGCCGCCGTGGTCGGGTTGGGAATCGTCGCGCCGCAAGGCGATCCCATCGCCGATGCCGCGGTCGAGATCATGAAGCTCGCGCGCCTGTTGCCGGCCGCGGCGATGGTCGATATCGCCGGTGCCGATGTCGCGCGCCTCGTCGGCGCCGAGGGGCTTCTGTCGCTCGAGGCGCGCGACGTCTTCGCTTATCAAGCCGCCGCCGCGCGCAGCCTGCGCATCGTCAGCGAGGCGCGCGTGCCCTTGGCCGATGCCGAGGAGACGCGGCTCATCCATTTCCGCCCGAGCGACGGCGGCGTCGGCCATATGGCGATCGTGATCGGCGATCCCGATCCCGCGCAACCGGTTCTGATCCGGCTTCATTCCGAATGCTTCACCGGCGATCTCTTGGGCAGCTTGCGTTGCGATTGCGGCGACCAGCTGCGCGGCGCCATCGCCGAGATCGCCAAGGCCGGCGGCGGCGCGGTGCTCTATCTGTCGCAGGAGGGGCGCGGCATTGGTCTCGCCAACAAGCTCAGGGCCTATGAGCTGCAGGATGCGGGCTTCGACACGATCGACGCCAATGAGCTCCTGGGGTTCGATGCCGATGAGCGCGTCTATCTGCCGGCCGCGGCGATGCTGCGCCAGCTCGGCTTTGCCCGCGTTCGCCTCCTCACCAACAATCCCGAGAAGGTCGCCGCCTTGACGGAATGCGGCATCGATGTGGTCGAGCGCGTGCCGCATGCCTTTCCCGCCAATGCGCATAACGAGCGCTATCTCAAGACCAAGGCACGGCGCGCCGGCCATTTGCTCTAAGGCGCGAATCTGCCCGGCAAAAACTGCCGCTTCGCAGCGCGTCGCCCGGCAACGCCTTGGAATTCCGCGCTCTCGATCTGGCACCCCGATTGCAACCATCGTGGTTAACAAGGGGTTGTCATGTCCGATATCGCCGCCGTCGCGCCGTCAAGCACGAACACCAATCAGGAGCCGACCGCCGCATCGGGCGACGCGAAGATGTGGTCCGGCCTTTCCTTCAAAGGCGTGCTCAAGGACGTGCTCGATACCATCAACCCGCTTCAGCATCTGCCCGTGATCGGCTCGGTCTATCGCTATCTCACCGGCGACGAGCCGAGCGGCGGCGCACGCATCGCGGGCGACACGCTCTATGGCGGACCAATCGGGCTCGCGGTCGGCGTTGTCAGCACGATGATGCTCGACAAGGACGGCCATGATCTCGGCGAGCGTGCGCTCGCTTCCGTCTTCGGCCCCTCGCCCGCCGGCGATCATGACACCGCGGTCGCGGCGTCGCCCCCGGCCGACCCGAAGACTGCGACCACATCCGCCACGACACCACCGCAGCCGTTGATGTCGGGCCAAGCCCCGGCCCCGGCGGCTGCGGCCGAGGCGGCGCAGCCCCGCAACCCCGCGCCGCTG
>CAYMNX010000076.1:0-6188 GCA_964391905.1 uncultured Rhizobiaceae bacterium | reverse complement strand
GACGGCGAATGCGTCGACACGCGGCGCCTCGACCTTGATCGCCATGGGATCGTAATAGATCGGCAGCCGGTCGCCGAAATAGAGCGCGTCGGGATCGGCGGTCTTGAGCGCCGCCGCCATCACCCGGTAGTAGCGCTCGGCGACGATCGCGGTCCAGCGCCGTACCGCCGCGATGCCATGCCCGCCGGGGCGCAGCTTCGTCGGGCTTTCCGTCGCGAGCAGCGCGTTCCAGGAGCGAACGCCCGCGGGCGGCACGAAATCGCGCATGAAGCGCCGCCAATCGTCGCGATAAAGATCGCGCAGCATTGCGATCAAGCGCTGCTTGGTGAAATTGCTCGCGGGCTTCTGCGCATAAAAGACGAAGAGCGCGCCGCCCCACCAGCCGACCTCATTGTCGGAGAAATAGCCGATGCGATAGGGCGTATCACGATAAGGCGCGGTCAGCTGCCGCGCCTCATCGGTCACGACCTGCTCCATCGCGGGATCGAACGGATCGAACCAGTGAAAGCGCGAGAGCCGGCCAAGCTCGAGATTGATGACGCTGGGGAGCTTCAGCTTTTGCGGCGGCAGCGACCACGCGCCGGCTGAGTTGAAGCCCCAATCGTCGAGGTGCTTGCGGGTCGCGGCGATCCATTCGTCGAGCGATTCGGCGAATTCATGCCAATCGTAATGCGCCCGCGGGAGATGCGCGCCGGAATTGCCGGCATCGATAACGTTGACGCCGAGCGAGAAGAACTTGTCGCCGCACGGCGTCTCGAGAAAGCTCGCGCCGCCGTCATGCGCGATCCGCCACCGCGTCGACGGCGCGTGGTCGAGATCGCAAGCGCAGGCGGATGAAATAAATGGCGTGACGACGAGCGCCGCTGCCAGCAGGAGCCCCCTCACCCGACAACCCGGCCAACCGCTCTTCGCGGTTGGCCCCTACGGGTTCGATCGCGAAGAGCGATCGAACGGGTTGTCCCTTTCCCCGCTGGGGAGAGGGAGGGACCCGCGTCAGCGGGAGGGCGAGAGGGCAGAGTACCGCTTCTCATGCCGCGGTGCCGCCGACCGTCAGCCCGTCCATGCGCAGGGTCGGCTGGCCAACGCCGACCGGCACGCCCTGGCCATCCTTGCCGCAGGTGCCGATGCCATGATCGAGCGCCAGGTCGTTGCCGATCATGGTGATCTTCGTCAGCGCGTCGGGGCCGTTGCCGATAAGGGTCGCGCCCTTCACCGGCTTTCCGACCTTGCCGTTCTCGATGAGATAGGCCTCGGACGCCGAGAACACGAACTTCCCCGAGGTGATGTCGACCTGGCCGCCGCCGAAATTGACGGCATAGAGGCCGCGCTTCACCGAGGCGATGATCTCCTGCGGGTCCTTGTCGCCGGCGAGCATATAGGTATTGGTCATGCGCGGCATCGGCGCGTAGGCAAAGCCTTGGCGCCGGCCATTGCCGGTCGGGCGCATGCCCATAAGCCGCGCATTGAGCCGGTCCTGCATGTAGCCCTTCAGGATCCCGTCCTCGATCAGCACCGTGCAGGAAGAGGGCGTGCCCTCGTCATCGATGGTGATCGAGCCGCGGCGGTCCGGCAACGTGCCGTCATCGACCACGGTGACGCCCGGCGTTGCGACGCGCTGGCCGATGAGGCCCGAAAACGCCGAGGTCTTCTTGCGGTTGAAATCGCCCTCGAGCCCGTGGCCGATGGCTTCGTGCAGCATCACGCCGGGCCAGCCTGGCCCCAGCACGACCGTCATCTCGCCGGCGGGGGCGGCGACCGCCTCGAGATTGACGAGCGCCTGGCGCAGCGCCTCGTCGACCTCGGCCTGCCAATTCGCGGGATCGAAGAAGCGCTGATATTCGAGGCGGCCGCCGGTGCCCGAGCTGCCCGATTCCATGCGCGTGCCGTCGGCGGCGACGATGTTGACGTTCAGTCGCACCAAGGGGCGGACATCGGCGACGCGGATGCCGTCGGGCCGGATGATCTGCACCGCCTGCCACAGGCCGGAGAGCGAGGCCATCACCTGCTTGACGCGCGCATCCTTGGCGCGGGCATAGGCATCGATCTCGGCGAGAAGCTTCGTCTTCGCCGCGAAGTCGATCTTCGTCAGCGGATTGGCATCGGTATAGAGCTGGCGGTTGGTGCCGGGCGGCGGCGCGGCGATGATGCCGCTATGGCCGTGCTGCACGGCGCGGACGGTTTCGCCGGCGCGGCGGATCGCCTCCTCGCTCAATTCCGACGCATGAGCATAGCCGGTCGCCTCGTCGGCGATGGCGCGCAGGCCGAAGCCCTGGGCGGTATCGAACGAGGCGGATTTGATCCGCCCGTCATCGAGCACGAGGCTTTCCGATTGCGAATATTCGAGGAAGAGCTCGCCGTCATCCATCCCGGCGAGCGCGTTGCCGACCGCGCGCTCCACTTGGGCGCGATCCATGCCGGTCTTGCCGAAAAACAAATCGTCGGTGAGCGCGAGGTCGGTCATTCTTGATCTCCCCTGAAGGGCTTCTTGCCACGAAGCGCCGCCGAGTGCCAGCGCGTTCTCGAAACATAATGTTCTCCGCATATGGGGATCGGTCGCTCGCGATTCATCGCGGCCGGGTTGTTTTATGCGGCATAAAGTCGCAATGATGCGGTTGGCATCGCGGCGTCACGAGGGCTATTACGATGCCCTGAGAGGGCGGGCCAAACCCGAAATTTTTCAGTCGGCCGAGGGGTATCGACGGCATGGGATTGATGCGAAAATTGAGCTGGTGGAACGACGCGGCACGGCTGCGCAAGCGCGCGGCGGCCCTCATGGGCGGACTCATGCTGACGGTCGCGGGGGCATCGCTGGCGATGGCCGACCCGCAGCCTTGGGAGATGGGGATGCAGCCCGGCGCGACGCCGGTGCGCGATCGGATGGACGCGTTCAACACCGAGGTGCTCGTGATCATCACCTTGATCACGCTCTTCGTCGTGAGCCTCCTCATCTACGTCATGATCCGCTTCAACGCGCGGCGCCATCCGGTCCCGTCGCAGACGACGCACAACACCTTGATCGAGGTGATCTGGACCACCGTGCCGGTGCTGATCCTCGTCACCATCGCGATCCCGTCCTTCAAGCTGCTCTATTACGAGAACAAGACCGAGCATGCCGACATGACCCTCAAGGTCACCGGGCATCCATGGTACTGGTCCTATGAATCTCCGGATCAGGGCGACTGCGCCTTCGACAGCAACATGATCCCCGAAGACCAGGCGGTGAAGGAAGGCAAGAAGCGACTGCTCGACGTCGATAATCCGGTGGTGCTGCCGGTCGGCGCCGTCGTCCGCGTTCTCGTCACCGGGACCGACGTGATTCACAGCTGGTACGTGCCCGAGGCCGGGGTCCAAGAATACGCGGTGATCGGCCGCGTCAACGAGAGCTGGATGCAGTTCGAGCACGAAGGCATGTATTACGGCCAGTGCAACCAGATCTGCGGCATCAATCATCCGTTCATGCCGATCGCGATCCAGGTCGTCTCGAAAGCGGATTTCGACAAATGGGCGGCGCAGGCGAAGCAGAAATTCGCGCAAAACCGGCCGGACCAGCCGGGTGTTGAAACGGCAAAGAGCGCCGGCGGCGGGCTGACCCTCGCCCAAGCGGCCCAGTAGTCGGCAGTGCGTTAGACCAACAGTAGAAATATCGGTATTCGCGAGGAGCGAGCGATGGCATACGGAACTCACGCGCAAGATCACGGACATGGCGCCGCGCACGGCGACCACGTGCCCAGCTTCTGGACGCGCTGGCTGTTCTCGACCAACCACAAGGACATCGGCACGCTCTACATCATCTTCGCGATCTGCGCGGGGCTCATCGGCGGCTTCTTTTCGATCATCATCCGCGCCAATCTGATGGTCCCGGGCGATCCCCTCTTCCACGACAATCACCAGCTCTACAACGTCATCATCACGGCGCACGGGCTCGTGATGGTGTTCTTCCTGGTGATGCCGGCGCTGATCGGCGGCTTCGGCAATTGGTTCGTGCCGTTGATGATCGGCGCGCCCGACATGGCGTTCCCGCGCATGAACAACATCAGCTTCTGGCTCTTGGTCCCGGCCTTCGCGCTCTTGATCGGCTCGGCCTTTGTCGGCGAGGGCGCGGGCGTCGGTTGGACGGTCTACCCGCCGCTCTCGGCGAAGATCGGCCATCCCGGCCCCTCGGTCGATATGGTGATCTTCTCGCTCCATCTCGCCGGCGCTTCCTCGATCATGGGCGCGATCAACTTCATCACCACGATCTTCAACATGCGCGCGCCCGGCATGACCTTGCACAAGATGCCGCTCTTCGTGTGGTCGATCCTGGTGACGGCGTTCCTCCTGCTCTTGTCGCTGCCGGTGCTGGCGGGTGCCATCACCATGTTGCTGACCGATCGTAATTTCGGCACCACCTTCTTCGATCCGGCCGGCGGCGGCGATCCGCTGCTGTTCCTGAACCTCTTCTGGTTCTTCGGCCACCCCGAGGTCTACATCATGATTTTGCCGGCCTTCGGCATCATCAGCCAGGTGGTCTCGACCTTCTCGAAGAAGCCCGTCTTCGGCTATCTCGGCATGGCCTACGCGATGGTCTCGATCGGCGTCGTCGGCTTCGTCGTCTGGGCCCATCACATGTTCACGACCGGCATCAGCGTCGACACCCAGGCCTATTTCACCGCCGCGACCATGGTCATCGCCGTGCCGACCGGCATCAAGATCTTCTCCTGGATCGCGACCATGTGGGAGGGCTCCATCGAGTTCAAGACGCCGATGCTGTGGGCGATCGGCTTTCTCTTCCTCTTCACCGTCGGCGGCGTGACCGGCGTCGTGCTCTCGAACGCCGGCATCGATCACTACCTCCACAACACCTACTACGTCGTGGCGCATTTCCACTACGTGCTGTCGTTGGGCGCCGTCTTCGGCCTCTTCGCCGGCTTCTACTACTGGATCGGCAAGATGTCGGGCCGGCAGTACAACGAGACCTTCGGCAAGATCCATTTCTGGACCACCTTCATCGGCGTCAACCTCACCTTCTTCCCGATGCATTTCCTCGGGCTTGCCGGCATGCCGCGGCGCATCAGCGATTACCCCGACGCCTTTGCCGGCTGGAACATGGTGGCGTCGATCGGCTCGTTCATCTCCGGCGCCTCGACCCTGTTCTTCGTCTTCGTCGTCTTTCATACGTTGCTCGCCGGGCGGCGCGTCGGCGCCAATCCGTGGGGCGAGGGGGCGACGACGCTCGAATGGACGCTGTCCTCGCCGCCGCCGTTCCACAGCTTTGACGAGCTGCCGGTGATCGCCTCGACGCCGGGTCACTGAGAGGAAGAAAGCGCGTGGCCGACACCTCCACCGCCGGATTTGCGCCGCCGCTCGTTCATGCGCGGCCCGCCGAAGCAGCGCCGCCGCTGCGCACGGCGCCGGCGACGGTCGGCGACTACATCGCGTTGCTCAAGCCGCGCGTGATGTCGCTGGTCGTCTTCACCGGTTGGGTCGGAATCGACCTGGCGCCCGGTCATCTCCATCCCGTCCTCGCCGTCACCGCGGTGCTGTGCATTGCGGTCGCGGCGGGCGCGGCGGGCGCGATCAACATGTGGTATGAGCGCGATATCGATGCGGTGATGGCGCGGACGCGCAACCGGCCTCTGCCGGCGGGCCGAATGGCGCCGGGCGATGCGCTGGGCTTCGGCGTCGTGCTCGCCGTCGCCTCGGTCGTGCTGATGGGCTTGGCGCTCAACCTCGCCGCGGCGGCGCTCCTGGCGCTGACCATCGGCTTCTACGTCTTCATCTACACGATCTGGCTGAAGCGCCGCACGCCGCAGAACATCGTCATCGGCGGCGCCGCGGGCGCCTTCCCGCCGCTCGTCGGCTGGGCCGCGGTCACGGGCGATGTCGGCCTGCCGGCGCTCGCGCTGTTCGCGCTCATCTTCTTCTGGACGCCGCCGCATTTCTGGGCGCTCTCGCTTTATCGCGCAGGCGATTATGCCAAGGCCGGCGTGCCGATGCTGCCGGTCGTCTCCGGCGCGCGCGAGACGAAGAAGCAGATGCTGCTCTACACGCTCGTGCTGTGGCCCGTGGCGCTGGCGCCGTCCGTTCTCGGCCTCGCCGGCGCGATCTACGGCGCGACGGCGCTCCTGCTCTCGGCCCTCGTCACCTTTTACGCCTGGCGCGTCATGCGCGATCCGGGCGAGCGCGCGGCGAAGCAGATGTTCGGCTTC
>CAYMNX010000075.1:0-2740 GCA_964391905.1 uncultured Rhizobiaceae bacterium | reverse complement strand
CCGTGTCTTGCGCGCATTGATGACGCCATAGGCGACGTTGAAAAGGATGACGATCGCCGCGCCGAAAGCGCCGACCGCGATCTTCGTGTGATCGCCGACACCGAACAGGATGAGAAACAGCGGGAACAGCGAGGAGGCGGGCGTCGCGCGAAAGAATTCGATCGGAAATTCGACCGCGCGATAGACATTCTCGCTCGAGCCTAGCATGACGCCGAGCGGGATGGCGATGCCGCAGCCGATCGCGATGGAAACGACCGTACGATAGATCGTCTTGTAAAGATCGAGCGCCAGCGTGCCATGGACGAGCGCATCGACCAAAGTGGCGAAGGTCTGAGCCGGCGTCGGCAGCAGGACCGGGTCGATGAGCTGAAACCCCGCCGCGACCCACCAGATCGCGACCAGCACGGCAACACCGAGCATCGGCCGCAGCCTTTGCAGCACGGCCGTACCCAGCTTCGTGGCGGGCGCGGCCCCCGGCGCGGCGGCGGCATCGCTCGAGCTCATCGCGATGGGCCTATTTTTTGTCGAGCGTCACGACGTATTTCGCCACGTCGAGACTGCCGGTGAAGACATGGTGCTCGATATTATAGTCGAAGAGCTTTTGCAGATCCTGGAGGTTCTGCGCCGAAAGCTCGTCACCCATGAGCAGTTTCGGCATCACCACCTTGGTGACGAGTTCGGGCGGGGTTGCGGTATTGCCGATGAGGAGCTGGCGCGTCGTCGGATCGTTATTGACGTCGTTGAGCGCTTTGCGCCACACCGCGGCGTAGCGGCGCGCGACATCGGGCTTTTCCTTGACGAAGCGCTGCGTCACCGCGCCACCCGCGCCGAAGCCGCAACCTTCCTTGCGCCCGACCTCATAGGTCGCGACCACGCCGCCTTCGAGCATGCGCGCGATGCCCTTCTCGGCGAGGAGAGTGCCGAAGGGCTCGAAAACGAAGGCGACGTCGAAACTGCCGGCGTGCATCGCATCGGCGATGAGATTGGGCGCAAGCTCGGTGATGGTGAAATCGGTGCGGTCCTTCAAGCCATTGAGCTCGAGGATCGAGCGCATGCCGGTGACGTTGCCGGCGCCCGGCGTCGACACCATGCGCGAGGCCTTGCCCTTGAGGCCGGCAATGGTCGTGATGTCGAGGCCGGTGCGGATCATGAACGCATCGAGCGGATATTGCGCGTTCTGGCAATTGAGGGAGATGTAGTCGAGGAGATCCGCTTTCTTCGTCAGCGCGTTGAAGGCGTCTGCGGTGACGAGGTTGGTGGTCGCGTCGATCTGATCGGTGATCATTGCCGCGACGATCGGCTGTGAGCCCATGAGGTTCGAGGGCACGGGCTCGAGATTCTCGGCCTTGAAATAGCCGCGCTCGACCGCGACCCAATAAGGCAAGGCCGTCGCCAAGGGAAAGATGCCGACCCGGACCTGATCCGCGGCATGGGCTGCGGGCATCGCGGCGATCAGCCCCAAAAAGAGGGCAGCAAAGAAGTGCTTCATCGATTTTTCCTTAAGTGGGGCGGCGGCGAGAAGATGCGGCAAGGCGCGAACGGGATTTAGCGAATATCGCGCCGCCGCAGCCATTCCGCGACGGTCGCGACGAGCTCGCTTTGCGTGTCGGTGAAGACATGCCCTTCCTTGCTGGGCGGGCGCGAATTGGCGAGCTTTACGTACTCGATTCCCTGCACCAGCGAGTGCTCGGCGGTGGCGGCGCTCAGCAGCATATAGGGCTCGAAATCCAAGATGATGCCGTCGGCCTCGTCGCGCACCATCAGGATCGGGTAAGGCGTGCGGCGGATCCAAAAGCACCCATCCGACGCGCTCGTCTCTTCGACGCGATAGGTCCGCACGTGCTGGGCATTGGCCGGAACGCGGACCATGCCCATCCATCCCATTGCAACGGGGAGAATGTCGGCGGGACGCCGCTCGGCAACCGCCTTCATCGCGGCCGCAGTAAGATCGCGGAACTCATCCTCGTTCTGGGTCAGGATGTGGCGCGTCTTCCAGGCGAGATTGGCGAACATGCCGCACAGCACGACCGCCTTGATATCGGGCGCCCAGCTCGTCGCGGCATAGAACAGCACTTGGATATTGCCGAGGCTGTGGCCGAGCAGCACGAGGTCACGATAGCCGAGCGCGCGGGCGGTATAGACCGCCGCCTCGATATCGCAGCGAATGGCGTAGAAATTCTCGCGGCAGGCGCCCTCATCATGCTGGCGCGTGTTGATGCCGAGCACGGCATAGCCAAGGGCCGAAAGCCCGCGCCCCAAGGCACGGTTCGGCAGTTTGCCGAAATTGGAGCCGCTGCCATGGACCACGACCACAAGCGGCGTTTCGGCAGCTTGTCGCGCTGCGGGGCGCCACAATGCGGCATCGGCGCTCTCGCCATCCAGGGTCTTGAGGCGTAGGAAATCGAGCGTGCCGCCAGCGGCGGCGGCGACTTCCGCGTCGAGCCCCGACGGACGCGGAACGAATTGATAATCGATGTTGGCCGCTGACCGGGTGGTCTCCGTTGTCATCGCGCCAACCTACCCGATCTCGTGCGATCTGGACAGAGCAGCTGCAGCATTTTCTGAGCCGGCCGCCCATGCGCTTCTTGCAGGATGGCGGGCCGGCAGGCCGAGACGGCAACTTGCGGGCTCACCTGGTGTTGAAAGAGCGTTGAACAATACGAGAGGTCTTGATGCCATGCTGAGATGGGCTCTCATCTTTCTCATCATCTCGCTCATTGCCGCGCTGTTTGGCTTTACC
>CAYMNX010000074.1:0-11363 GCA_964391905.1 uncultured Rhizobiaceae bacterium | reverse complement strand
CGAGCGGGGCGGCGGTGGGCCGGGCGGTCGAGGCGATGAAGACGATCGCGGAGAAGATCACGATCGTGCAGGAGATCGCGCGGCAGACGGACCTCCTGGCGCTCAACGCGGCGGTCGAGGCGGCGCGGGCCGGGGAGCACGGCAAGGGCTTCGCGGTGGTGGCCTCGGAGGTGCGGAAGCTCGCGGAGCGCAGCCAGGCGGCGGCGGCCGAGATCGGCACTTTGTCGACGCAGACGGTGAAGGCGGCGCAGGACGCGGGGGAGATGCTGACGAAGCTGGTGCCGGACATCAAGAAGACGGCGGATCTGGTGGCGGAGATCAGCGCGGCATGCCGCGAGCAGGATATCGGCGGGAACCAGATCAACCAGGCGATCCAGCAGCTCGACAAGGTGACGCAGCAGAATGCGAGCGCGTCGGAGCAGATGTCGGCGACCTCGGAAGAGCTTGCGGCGCAAGCCGAGCAGCTCCAGACCTCCATCGCTTATTTCCGCATCGAAGACAGCAGCGCCGATGGAGAGCGCATCGCGGCGTCCGTGGCGCGTCCCGCCGCGGCGAGTGCCAACCGGGCTGCCGTTGCCAAGAAGCGGACGGCGCCGGCGATTGCGGCTGCCAAGCCGGTCCAGCCTGCGGCGGCGAAGGCCACCCTGAGCGGCGCGCCCGCCGTCAAGAAAGGCCAGGTCAACGGCGCCAACGGCTTTGCCTTGAAGCTCAACGGCGCCGACTCGCATGATGCCGAATTCGAGCAGTATTGAGCGTGCGGCGCGCGAATGAAGCGCTAGGGGAATGACTGTCGCCGGACTCGATCACCTCAGCGGACGCGACTTTCAGCGTCTGGCTCAGTTCATTCAGGACTATAGCGGCATCAAGATGCCCCCGACCAAGAAGACGATGGTCGAGGGCCGGCTGCGCAAGCGCGTCGGCGCGCTGGGCGTCGGAACGCTGACGGAATATTGCCGCCACGTCTTCGATCAAGGCGGGCTGGACGGCGAGTATGTTCACCTCATCGATGCCGTCACAACCAACAAGACGGAATTCTTCCGCGAGCCCGATCATTTCCGGTTTCTGACCGAGCAAGCGGTCCCCGCTCTTCTCGCCGGACGGCGCGCCGGCAGCCAGGCGCTGGTCAAGGTGTGGAGCGCGGCGAGCTCGGTCGGCGCCGAGCCTTATACCCTCGCCATGGTTCTGGCCGATCTCAGTCCCAAGCTCAACGATTTCCGGATATCCATCCTGGCGACGGATATTGCCACCAAGGTGCTCGAGACCGCGGCCAAGGCCATCTATCCGGAAGAGATGATCGCGCCGGTGCCGATGGAGATGCGGCGCCGCTATCTGCTGCGCGGCAAGGGCAATTCGCGAGGGCTGGTCCGCGTTGCGCCCGCCCTGCGGCGATTGGTCGAATTCGGCCGGCTCAATTTGATGGAAGCGCCCTATTCCGTCGATCGCAACATGGACGTGATCTTCTGCCGGAACATCCTCATCTATTTCGACAAGCCGACGCAGCAAAAAGTGCTGGAGCAGCTCTGCGCGCATCTGCGTCCCGGCGGCTATCTGTTTCTCGGCCATTCCGAATCGCTGGCGGGGCAGGGTCTGCCGCTGCGTCCCGCGGGCACGACCGTGTTCGAGCGCCTATAGGCTTTGCATGAATCGCCCGATCCGCGTTCTCGTCGTCGACGATTCGGCGCTGGTCCGCCAGACGCTCACCGACATCCTCGACGCCGATGCCGACATCACCGTCATCGGCTCGGCTTCCGATCCCTTCGTGGCGGCGCGCCGCATTCAGCAGGAAGTGCCGGACGTCATCACGCTCGATGTCGAAATGCCGCGCATGGACGGCATCACCTTCCTGCGCAAGATCATGGCGCAGCGGCCGATCGCCGTGGTCATGTGCTCCTCCTTGACGGAGGAAGGATCGGAGACGCTGCTCCAGGCGCTCGAAGCCGGCGCGGTCGAGGTCATTCTCAAGCCGCGGGTCGATACCAAGCAGGCGTTGATCGAGGCGCGGACGCGCATCTGCGACGTGGTCAAGGCGGCAGCGCATGCCAGGCTGCCGACGGCGCGCCCGGGCGTCGATGGATCGGAGCGCCGCCTCATCGCGAAGAAGCTGACGGCCGATGCGATGTTGCCGCCCCCTTCGGCGCGGCACGCCATGGCGCGCACCACCGAGACGGTGATCTGTATCGGCGCGTCGACGGGCGGGACGGAATCGCTCAAGAGCGTGCTCGAAGCGTTGCCGGCCGCCGCGCCGGGCATCTGCATCGTTCAGCACATGCCGGAGAAATTCACCGCCGCCTTCGCCCGCCGGCTCAACACCTTCTGCGAGATGGACATCAAGGAGGCGTCGGACGGCGACACCGTTCTGCGCGGCCAAGTCCTGATCGCGCCGGGCGACAAGCATATGCTGCTGCAGCGCAGCGGCGCGCGCTACTATGTCGCGGTCAAGGAGGGGCCGCTGGTATCGCGCCATCGACCCTCGGTCGATGTTCTGTTCCGCTCGGCGGCGCAGGCGGCTGGCGCGAACGCGCTGGGCATCATCATGACGGGCATGGGCGATGACGGCGCGCGCGGCCTCAAGGAGATGCACGACGCGGGCGCCCAGACGATCGCGCAAGACGAGGCGACGTCCGTCGTCTTCGGGATGCCCAAGGAAGCGATCGCATTGGGTGCCGCCGACAAGGTCCTGCCGCTGAGCTTGCTTCCGACGGAGATCATTCGAGCCGGGGCTCGCTAAATGCGCCGCGCCGGGCCCGCGCCGGCCGAGGAGCCGGTCGCGCAGGTCTTCCTGAAACCGGCCGCGCTCTATGGTGCCGCGACGCCGACGATCGTGACGACGGTGCTCGGATCATGCGTCGCGGTCTGCCTCTGGGATCGAAAGCGCGGCATCGGCGGGATCAACCATTTCGTTCTGCCCTGCGGTGCCGCGGGCGAGATCGATCTGCGCTATGGCGATGCCGCCATCGATCAATTGGTGGAGCGGATGACGGCGCTCGGCGCGGCGCGCGAAGACCTCGATGCGAAAATCTTCGGCGGCGCGGAAGTGCTCGCGGTCGGCGCGTCCGAGAACAATGTCGGCGCCAAGAACGTGGCGCTGGCGCTCGCGCATCTCGAGCGTCACGCGATTTCGGTCACGGCACGCCGCACCGGCGGCGAGAGCGGCCTCTTGATCCGCTTCTGGACGGGAACGGGTCATGTGCTGGTGCGGACGATTCCGGCCTAGAAGTGCCGCTGCGCGCCTGCCTGCCGACGGCTGCCTAGAAGAGAATGTCTTCGAGCGCCGCGGACGCGCCCGGTGCCTCGATCGTCGCGAGCGCGGCGGTCTCGGTCGCGATCGCGCCGCCGGCGAAGCGATCGTGGATCGCGCGCTCGCTGGCCATCGTATAGCGGCCATCGATCAAGGACAAAATGCGCGCCTTGAAAGCGGGGTCGATCGCCGCATCGCCGCTGCTTTCCGCCGCCGCCGCGAGCTCGTCGGCCAAGCTCCGGAGGCGCTCCGCCAGCTCTTCGTGAAAGGTGACGGCATTTGCCGCCGTCTCGAGAACCGTGGCGACGGCATCGCCGTCGCGCAGCAGCCGCGCGAGCGCATCGGCGATGCCGCGGCCGGCCGCGCTGAAGGCGGTCACGGCGCCGGTCATCCCCGTTTCCATCGCATCGAGATCGGTCGGCGCCGCCTCTTTTTGAAGCGTGGCGAATTCGGCGGCAATGGCGGTAACGCCGTCGAGCCCGGTCATGACCGCGCCGGCATCCGCCGTCGTTTGATCGGCGCAGGCGCGCAATTCCCGCGCGACGACGCTCAGCGCGCGCCCCGATGTCCCGAGGCGATCGCAGCGGAAGGTCATGTTGAGGCCGAGCAGGCGCAGATCGATCTCGAGGGACTTCACCGTCTCCATGTGTCGGGCCGAGCGCTCGACGGCGTCGCGCACCGACCCGGCCATGGCGTTGGCGGCGTCTTGCGCGGCCTTGAAGCGGCGCAGCAAGCCAAGCGCCTCGCTCACATTCTCTTCGAGCGCGCCGAGCGGCCCCTTGCCAAGACCTTCAGAGGCGCCGAAAGCCGCCATGCTGAGGCGGAGAATCGCGCGTGCATCCTCCGCGATCGCTTTCAGCGCCGTGACGATTTGCCGGACGCCGCTTTGCAGATCGCTGGCGGCTTGCGCCAGCTGCGCCGATTGGAGGCGATAGATCTCGGCGGCGCCGATGCGCTGCTCCGCGACGCTGAGGGCGCGCCACCAGGCGTCGCCGTCTTCATCATGCACGCCGCCGCGCTGGAGATGCTTCAGACGATCGAGCGCATGCTCGATGTGCTCGATGCGTTGGCGCGTGATATCGCCGATCTGCAAGGACATGACGGCGTCGCTGACGCGGCGGCGCACTTGCGCCGCTCGCTCCTGGACGGTCAGCGATGTCTCGGCCGCCAGCTCGCGATGCTTGGCCGCGGCGTCGACGCTGTTCGAGAGCCATTTCGGTATGCTGCGGATCGCCTCGATCTGTTGCTGCTCGAACTGATCCTGGCTCCGGCTGGCATGCTGCAATTCCCGCTCGAGCTGCGCGAGATCGTCGCGAAAAGCATCGAGGCTTGCCTGGGCGAGCTTCACCAGCCGGTCGACCTCCTTGGCGAAGACGAGGAAATCATCGCTCGAGAAATCGCCGCCTGCGGCACCGATTCCCGCCGCCGCGATCTTGCCGTTCGTCGCCAATATGCCGACGACATTGACCGTCTGGTGAATGCGCGACAAATCCGCGCCGATGGTCGGGAGCGCTCGTTTGAGCCGGTCGTGCACCGAGCGCTGGCTCGTCATCGCGCCGCCGAGCGCGGCGACCTGCGCGGCGGCCGTGGTGAGATCACCGGTGGCGTCGGTCAGGGTCTCGCTCTCGAGATTGGCGGAAAGAGACGCGAAATCGGCGGTGATCTTCTCGAGGAGGCTGATGGCGCGCGTAAGCTCGCCGCCAAGGCCGAGGAATTTCGCCTCGGTCGATTGCGAGATCGATTTGAGAAGAGTCGTGGCGCTGTCGAGGTCCAACCGGGCCATCACGATGTTCTGAATTCCGCGTCCGGTCCGATCCCCAGCGCTCTCCATCCGAGGATGATCCAAAGCGATCGCCCCGATCTTCGCCAAAATTCTCTAACAAATCGTAAGGCTTGCCGGGAACAAGCGGCGCGCCGTCCACGCCCCTCTCGCGCGGCGCGATTGACCTACTCTCCGGGCGCCGGCGTCTCGATCCCCGACTCCGTCCGCGCCCGCTCGGCCGCTTCTTCGAGCCACAGGCTGTGGTGCTCTTTCGCCCAGTTGATATCGACCTCGCCCCGGCCCATCGCCTCGAAGGCGCCCTCCATGCCGATCGTGCCGATATAAATGTGCCCGAGCATCGCCGCGATGAACAGCATCGCCAAGACGCCATGCACGATCGTCGCACTCTGCATCGTCGCGATATCGGTGCCGTAGAACGGAAAGATCAGCACATAGCCGCTCGTCGCCATCGCGGCGCCGCCGATAACGACGATCCAATAGATCATCTTCTGGCCCGCATTGAAGCGCTCCGCCGGCGGTTGGTCATGGCCGACGATGCCGCCGCCGCGCTTCAGCCATTCGACATCGACCCGGTTCGGGATGTTGCCGCCGAGCCACATGAAGAAGATGAGAATGACCCCGAGCGTGAACGGGAAACTCAGAAAGTTATGCGCGTATTTCGCCCATTCCGAGAAGGCGGTGAACGCCTCGGGACTCATCAGCGGCAGCAGCAAGGGCCGGCCGAAGGTGATGTTGAGACCCGACAGCGCCAGGATGACGAAGCAGGTCGCCGTCATCCAGTGGACGAAACGCTCGGCGGCGTTGAAGCGCACGATCGTGCGGCCCGATCGGCCATGCTCGAGACGAACCATGCCGCGCGACAAATAGAAAATGACGAGCAAGCCCAGGATGCCGAGAATCGCGACGGCGCCGATCCAGCGCAGCGTCACCTCGTGAAAATGGCGCCAGTCGCGGCCCGCCGGCTGCTCGATCGTGAAGGTTTTGATATCGGGAAGGGTGCCGCGGCCCCGGATCGTCTCGGACCGCTGCAGAAGCTGTTCTTCCTTGACGGCGTTCGCCGTCGGATCGACCGTCGTTTGCCGCTGCGCCGCCGCGGGGTGCAAGAACAACATTGATATGAGCAACGGCGCGGCGGCGAAAATCATGCGCGCTTTTCGCAGGCCCGTCATGTCTCTTCCTCCCCGGTTATCCCTCGGCGCCTCATGCGTGGCCTTAAGAGGTTGTGATGGTCTCGCGATAGGCGACCTTCCAGCCCCAGGCGCCGGAGCCGTAACCGCGCTTCAGCACGCGCTCCTTATATATAGCGGCGATGACCTCGCCATCGCCGGCGAGCAGCGACTTGGTCGAACACATCTCGGCGCAGAGCGGCAGCTTGCCCTCGGCAAGGCGATTGGAGCCGTATTTCTCGTATTCCGCCATGGTGTTGTCGGGTTCGGGGCCGCCCGAGCAATAGGTGCATTTGTCCATCTTTCCGCGCGTGCCGAAATTCCCAACGCGGGGGTATTGCGGCGCGCCGAAAGGACAGGCGTAGAAGCAATAGCCGCAGCCGATGCAGATGTCCTTCGAATGCAGAACGACGCCATCGGCGGTCGTGTAGAAGGCGTTGACCGGGCAGACCGCCTGGCAGGGCGCGTCGGTGCAGTGCATGCACGCCATGGAGATGGAGCGCTCTCCGGGCTTGCCGTCGTCGAGTGTGACGACGCGCCTGCGATTGATGCCCCACGGCACCTCGTGCTCGTTCTTGCAGGCGGTGACGCACGCATTGCATTCGATGCAGCGGTCGGCGTCGCAGAGGAATTTCATCCGAGCCATGATGGTCTCCTCGCCTCAGGCCGCTCTGATCTGGCACAGGGTGGCCTTCGGCTCCTGCATCCCGGTTGCGGGATCGTAGCCGTAGGTGGTGATGCTATTGGCACTTTCGCCGAGCACGATGGGATCGGTTCCCGGCGGATAGTTCCGCCGCAGATCCTCGCCGGCGAACCAGCCGCCGAAATGGAACGGCATCCAGGCGACGCCCTTGCCGACGCGCTCGGTGACGAGCGCCTTCATCTTCGCCTTGGAGCTGTTCTCGGCGCCCGTTACCCAAACCCAGGCGCCGTCCCGGATCCCCCGCTCCGCCGCATCGCTGGGATTGATCTCGATGAACATGTCCTGCTGCAACTCGGCAAGCCACCGATTGGAGCGTGTCTCTTCGCCGCCGCCCTCATATTCGACCAGCCGGCCGGAGCTCAGGATCAGCGGGAATTCCTTGACGATTCCCTTGTCGACCGCGGCTTTCTGTACCGAGAAACCGATATTCGGCAGGCGGAATTGCTTGGCGTCGGGCAGGGTCGGGTATTTCGCGACGAGATCGACACGCGGCGTGTAGATCGGCTCGCGATGAACGGGTATCGGATCGGGCAGGCCGAAAGCGTTCATGCGCGCCTTGGCGTTGCCATAGGGCACGCAGCCATGCGACAGCGCGACGCGCTGAATGCCGCCCGAGAGATCCGTCGACCATGAGACGGTATCGGTCTTGTCGGGACTGCCCGCGACCTTTTCGATGACGGCGAGCTCGTCGGCGGTCAGATCCTTATCCCAGCCGAGCTTCTTTAGGACGGCCATGGTGAATTCGGGATAGCCGTCCCTGATCTCCGAGCCGAGCGAATAGGACCCTTCCGCGAGCAGCGTGACGCCATTGCGCTCGACCCCGAAGCGCGCACGGAAGGTGCCGCCGCCATCCATGACGTTGAGATTCGTGTTGTAGAGCAGCGCCGTGCCGGGATGCTTCACTTCGGGGCTGCCCCAGCACGGCCACGGCAGGCCGTAATAGTCGCCTTTGGCGGGACCGCTCGCCGCGCGCATCGTGACGAGATCGAAATCCCTCTGATTCGCCATATGAAGCTTCAATCGCTCCGGCGACTGGCCGCAATAGCCGGTCGACCAGCTGCCGCGATTCATCTCGCGCAGCACGTCTTCCGCCAACGGGACGTTGTCTTCGACCTTGATGTTCTTGAACATCTTGTCGGCGAAGCCGAGCTTCGCGGCCATCCGATAAATGATCTCGAGATCGTTCTTCGATTCGAAGATCGGCTTGACGATCTGCTCGCCCCATTGCAGCGAGCGGTTGGATGCGACGCGCGAGCCCGAAGCCTCGAATTGGGTCGAAGCCGGCAAGAGATACATATTGTCCTTGCGGCCGGCATTGACCGCGAGCGAGGCCCAGGTCGTCGGGTGCGGATCGGCCACCACCAGCAGGTCGAGCTTCTGCAGGGCTTTGAGCGATTCCGGAACCCGGGTGATGCTGTTGCTGGCATGCCCTTGCACGAACATCGCCCGTAGATTGTCCTTCTGGTCGACCTGGTCCTTCGGCAGCAGGACGGCGTCGAACCAGCGCGTCAGCGGGATGCCCGACGTTTCCATGATTTTCTTCGAATCGAAGCGCGATTGCAGGTAGTCGTAATCGACTTCCCAGACGCGCGACCAGTGGTGCCACGCCGCTTCGGTCAATCCGTAGTAAAAAGGCAGGGTCACGATGTCGAGGCCGACATCGGTGGCGCCTTGAACATTGTCATGGCCGCGGAAGATGTTCGCGCCGGTTCCCGGCTTGCCGACATTGCCGGTGAGGAGAAGAGCGATGCAGCTCGCGCGCACATTGGCCGTCCCGACCGAGTGCTGCGTTTGTCCCATGCACCAGATCAAGGTCGCGGGCTTCTGCGTCGCGAACATCTGCGCGACGCGCTTCAGCTGCTCGCCGGGAACGCCGGAAACGCGCTCCACCTCTTCGGGCGTCCACTTCTCGATTTCCTTCTTCACATCGTCGAAGCCGTAGACGCGCTGCGCGATGAATTCCTTGTCCTCCCAACCGTTCTGAAGGATGTGCCACATCATCCCGTAAAGCACTGGAATGTCGGTTCCGGGGCGAAGGCGCACATATTCCGTCGCATGCGCGGCGGTGCGCGTCAGGCGCGGATCGACGACGATGACATTCGCGTTGTTGAGCTCCGCTCCTTCGAGCAAGTGCTGCAGCGATACGGGATGCGCCTCGGCGGGATTGCCGCCCCAGATGATCTGCGTCTTGGCGTTGCGGATGTCGTTGTAGCTGTTGGTCATCGCGCCATAGCCCCAGGTATTGGCGACGCCGGTGACCGTGGTCGAATGGCAGATCCGCGCTTGATGGTCCGTGTTGTTCGTTCCCCAGAACGCGCCGAGCTTGCGGAAGAGATAGGCGCCTTCATTGGTGAACTTCGCCGAGCCCAGCCAATAGACGGCGTCGGGTCCCGATTGCTCGCGGATGGCCATCATTTTGTCGCCGATCTCGTTGATCGCCTGGTCCCAGCTGATCCGCGTCCATTGGCCGTTCGCAAGCTTCAACGGATATTTGAGCCGCCGCTCGCCGGAGACGAGCTCGCGCACCGAGGCGCCTTTCGCGCAGTGCGAGCCGCGATTGATCGGGCTGTCCCAGCTCGGCTCCTGCCCGATCCAGACGCCATTCGCGACTTCGGCCGTGACCGTGCAGCCGACGGAACAATGGGTGCAGACGCTCTTCTTGATCGTCACCGGCGTGCCTGCCGCTGGCGGCGGACCCGCCTCCGCCTTGCGCACGCGGCCCAGCGGCAGCGAGCCCAGCGCCGCAAGGCCGCCGGCGGCAAGGCCCGACCGGCGCAGGAAGGCGCGGCGATCGATGCCTGTTTCGGCCTCACCGGTGAAGGAGGCGAGGCTTGCGCGCGGTGCCTGCCGTTCCGCTCTCTTGATCAGCATCGGCCGGCTCCTTCAGCTCGGGTAGCGGTTGACGCGGTAGAAGTTCTTGATGTCGTCGCTATTGGCCTGGTAGCGCGCCCGGCGCTTCTCGTCATTGCTCTCGTTATCTGCGTCGGCTTCGGTTGCGAGCGGCGCGATTGCGCCGGCGGCAGCGCCCGCGCCGAGAATGCGAAACAACTGACGACGCCCGAAACCCGTCTTTGCTGGCGATGTCATGCGTCTCCTCCCTCCTGCCCCATCACTCGGGCAGGCTCATCCCTTGCGTCTCGATCTCGATGAAAAGGCTGCCGGTCGCGCCGACATGGCGATAGAAGCGCGCGTTCTCGGCCGATGCGAGATCCGAAAAAAATCGCTTGATCCATGGTGCGAGATGCCGGCCGAAGAATTGCCGTTGCTGCGCGGCGGAGGCAGCGAAGACGCCCCGGACAAGGCCGGCCATGATCTCGCAGAGAATGGCGGCGTGATCTTCGGTCTCGCATTCCCCCGCAGCGCGCTCGATGCCGAGAAGGCGCAGATCGTCGCGCAGCCGCGCCAACGGCCTTTCGTTGAGAAAACCGGTCGAGTAATAGGAGCCGTAAGGCATCAGCTCGCCGCGCCCGATCCCGATGAAGAGATCGAAATATTCGCGCGCGACCGATGCGGCGCTTGCATCTTCCGCGGCCTTTGCCAAGGCGGCATGCGCGCGGCCGAGCGGGGTCGCATCGCCGCGCAATTTCGCGATCCGTTTCAAGAGGGCGCCATCCGGCGCTCCGCCCAAGAGCGCCGCCAGCAGCGCATACTCATCGGCGCGGGCGCTTTCGATCGCGTCCTGCGGCTCGGGGGATTGCGCATAAAGGTCGGGGCGTAGGATTTCGCGCGCGACGCCGCTTACCGCTTCGACCGACAAGACGCGCTCCGCGGGGACACGCGACCAGTTGGACACCGAGGGTTGGGATATACCAATCCGGCGTGCGAGTTCACTGATGCCACCAACGGCGCGGATCGCTTGCTCCAGCCCTGGATCGCTCATTGAAGCCCCGTCGAAAACGGTTCAGAGCGCGTCGACAACAGGCGAATATGCTGTTCTCTTCGACGTTAATAGCTTCAGGCTATGGGGGCAATAGTATTCGAGGGCAATGGACAGCGGGCCATTGATGCTGCAGCGCAGTATTTAAGCGCTACGCTCTTTCCGGGCTCACGCCCTTTCCCGGAGCCGAGCCTTGCGACTCGTCGGCCGCCGTCATGGGGCTTGTGCCCTGATCGCTCGGCCGTGTCGTTGCGACGGGCGCAGCAGGGTCGATCGCCCCGGGCTTGGCCGTCAGGCGATCGAGAAGCCGGTGCGCCTCATCGGCGGTCAGTTGGCCGAACCCGGGTACGCCGCCCGCGGCGGTAAAATCCCAAGAATTTTCCGAAGGGCCGACGAAATCGCGGATGACCGGGTCGGAGGACCAGGCACGGCGGAGCGCCGCGCGGGTCAGGTCCGGCGGCACGCCGGCCGCAAGAAAAGCGCGAATATCGGAATCGGCGCCGATGGTTTCGATCGGCGGCAGCTGCGCGGTGTTGTCTTGCGCGGCAGCGGCGTCGGCCGGCATCGGCCGGTCTTCCGTGGGGGCGGCGCCCGCT
>CAYMNX010000073.1:0-2296 GCA_964391905.1 uncultured Rhizobiaceae bacterium | reverse complement strand
GGCGGAGACGGCGGCGACGCCCTTCCTAAATCACTGATTTTGCTTGGCGGAGAAGAAGGCGGAGACGCGGAGACACCATGCATAAGTCCCTGAAAACAAAGCGGCGATGGGCGGGAAGAACAATCCCCCATACCCCCTGCGCGCGTCGCCGCCAGTGCGCGACGGCTGGCGCGCCATGGCTCAGGCTGGCGCCATGAGGCGCGCGAGGCGAGCCTTGAGTCCGATCGCCGACGCGATGGCGCCCTCGACCTATCGCATTCAGGCAATGGTCGATGGCCTCGACCAGGTGGCGCTTGCGATGGAGCGCAGGTGGGGCGTCGGTCGCCTTCGGCTACTGGTTTCGGATTTCCTCCGCGCAAAATTCGACGAACAGAAGGATCGGCTCGATGCGGCGCTGCGCTCGGGCGAAGAGCGCTTCGTCGCCGCGCAGGTCGAAGGCATGCGGCGCGCCTGGGATGTGCTTGACCGCGCCGCGCACGAAGCCGGGGCGAAGCCACTCGCGCCGCAGGTCTGGGAATGCGTCCTGCCTTCGACCGGCGAAATCATCTCGCTCGTTCGCAGCGAAGACGAAGCGCACCACGTCGCCCGCGAAGGCCGCGTGTTCACCACGACCGAGATCGCCATTCTGATCGAGGCGCTCGGCGAGGACGTTCTCGCGGTCAAGCAGAAATTCCCCGGCGCGACCGTCACCGGCATCCGGCGCAAAACGCCGATCGACTGGTCGCGCGGAGATGAAATCCCGTTCTGATGTTTGGAGGAGCCATGCTTGCCGTAGCCTTTGCCGAACCAATCCAAACGCCGCCGGCGGCGCGTGTCGCCACGCTTCCACCCCGTGCGATCCTCGCGCTCGATCTCGGCTCGCGCTGCGGCTGGGCGGTGCTGCCCCGCTCGGGTCGCATCGCTTCTGGCGTGAACGAGTTTAAGCCGGGGCGTTTCGAAGGCGCCGGCATGGCGTTTCTCCGCTTCGAGCGCTTCCTGGCCGACGCGACTGATGCGTCCGGTCCATTCGGCGTCGTGGTGTTCGAAGAGGTCCGCGCGCACGCCGGCACCCTCGCGGCACAGGTTTATGGCGGCTTCCTCGCCCATCTCACCGCGTGGTGCGAGCGGCATGCCGTGCCCTATCTCGGCGTGCCGGTCGCGACCATCAAGCGACATGCCACCGGCAAGGGAAACGCGTCGAAGGACGACGTGATCAAGGCCGTCCGAGCCCGCGGCCATGCGCCGAAGGACGACAACGAGGCCGATGCGCTCGCCATCCTCGATTGGGCGATCTCCAACGGAATCGGAACATGAGCATGGCCAGAGCAGAATTCTTCGACGAGCTCGCAGGCGTCCTCACCGATCGCGAGGACCAATATGGCGCTCCCGCCAAGCTGTTCGACGAGATCGCGCGCATTTGGACCTTGATCTTGAGCTTCGAGGTCGAACCCGAGCAGGTCGCCTTGTGCATGATCGGCGTGAAGGTCGCGCGCCTCAGCCACAACTGGTCGCACGCCGACAGCATCAAGGATGTCGCCGGCTACGCCGCCATTCTCTCCCAACTGGTCAGCGAGGCTCGCGCGAAATGAAATACACGCCCAAGGACATCGAGGAACGATTCGAAGAGGCAGCTTCAACGCTCCGACGCCTGCCCGATATCCGTGTGCCGGGTTACTTCAGCACATGGCCACCGGTGATCCGAGCCGCCGTTGAAGCCTACGGCTACGATCCTGCGCGGATGCCGCGGATCGCACCAACGCCGCAGGCGATCAGCCGCATGGAGGAGACATTCACTTGGCTGACTTGGCTTGAACCGGACGACGCGCGCATTGTGTGGCTTCGGGCGGAGGGCGTTCGCTGGAAGCCGATCTGCTGGCGCGTTGGCCTATCGCGTGCGGTTGCGTGGCGGCGATGGGTTGCTGCGCTGATCACCATCACAAACCGGCTCAATTCCAAGTACTTCGCGGGCGTCAAGAAGGGCCGCAAGAAAGGCGTGACCGCAACCATCGACGAAGCACGTCGCGAAGGCCTGCTTTAGTAGTCGCATAAACCGCAAAACACGTCGAACTTTTGGCTTCAACAATGAAACAGATTTCGGCATGATTGCTGGCATGATCGCGGGACGCGCGCCCGCCCATCCCCGGCGGCCATAGGTTCTTTTCGCCGCCGAGCGTATGCGGGCGGCAAAGGCCCGATCGAAATCGAGCGACAGGCACGAATTCCGGTTGCGCCCCTTGGGTGCGCACCTTCGGGTGCGCGGTGCGCACGAGGGCGCTGCCGCAACGGAGAAATTGCTTGCAAATCGAGACCCGGCCGA
>CAYMNX010000072.1:0-5815 GCA_964391905.1 uncultured Rhizobiaceae bacterium | reverse complement strand
GCAAAGCAAGCGCCGCCCAATCCCGGCGTTGGCTTGCAAATGCTGCCGCAATCGACGTCGGAACTGACGCATGGCGCGATGCACGGCGCCGTCGTGCTCGCGGTCATTCCAGAGAGCCCGGCTGCAGCCGCCGGGATTCGCGGCGGCGATCTCATCGTGAAAATCGATGGCCACACGGTCGAATCCGCGGCGGATGTTCAGGATGCGATCGCCAAAATCGGCCCGCATGGTGTCGCGAAACTCGATATTTTGCGAGGCCCCACGGCGCTCAAGCTCAACCTCAAACGGTGACGATGGAATAAGGCGCTCGGTAAAAGGCTTCGACGACAGCAAGCATTGGAGAAATCGATGTGGCACCGAGATTTCGGCAAACCATTGTCATTCTTGGCACCACCGTGGAATTGCTCACCCTCGTCTGTTTGTCGGCATGCACCGCGCCGCCTCCTTCACAACCGGTCCGGCAATATTTTCCGCATGAATTCCTTGACGACGATGAGTTCGCCAAGGACGCCACAATCAGCGGCGGCAGAGCCGTCGTTGACAATCCAGATGGCCTCGAAGAAGCGTTCTATCTGAGGACGTTCGTCAATAAACGAACAAAAGCGTTTCAACATCAGCTCTACGTTGAAGTTTACTGGAGCGGCGGCGCCATCGGCTTCGATAGCGCTTCGGACGACACGTCGCGAACGCTGGAGTTGCATCGGATCGACCGCAACAATCCCTTTTGTCCGCGCGAAAACTGCAACCGGTATGAGCAATTCGCCGTCGATCTCGACGATCGCTTTTTGCACGAGCGTGCGAGCCAGGGCTTTCGGATAAAGGTCATCTCAAGACGTAAAGGTGACTGGATCATCCTTGCCGTCGATCCCTTGATGATCAGCGCTCAATTGGCAGCGACGGAGAATTTCCGGCAAACCGGTGCAGTTCTCTCGCCGGACGCAATCGCGGCGATAGCAGCGAAACGCGCGTCGCAAGGCTTTGGGCTTTCAACCACAGATTTTCCCCTTGTCGGCGTGCTCGTCATGAAGGTCGCTCCCGGTTCATTGGCGGATGACGCCGGTTTTGTCGGCGCGGACATCATCGTCAGTTTTGATGGGCAACCCGTGCCGTCGGTTCGAGTCTTTGAGGAACTGGTCGCAAAGACACCGCCCGGCCACGTTGTATCGTTCGAGATTACGCGACACTACCGACAGAGGACTTTGATGGCGCAAATGTAACCGCCTCTTCTTCCCGGCGCGTCTTGGCGATAAATACCGTCAAGGCATGTGAAGGAGAGACGCGATGAAGCTGGCATTTCTGGGCTTGGGGGTGATGGGCTTTCCGATGGCGGGGCATCTCGTCAAGGCTGGCCATGAGGTGAAGGTCTATAACCGTACCGAGGCGAAGGCCAAGGCCTGGGTTGCCCAATATGGCGGCGCTTCGGGCGCAACGCCGGCCGAGGCCGCTTTGGGCGCCGAGATCGTCTTCACCTGCGTCGGCAATGACGATGATGTCCGCCAAGTCGTCTACGGCGAGAAGGGCGCCTTTGCCGGCATGGCGAAGGGCGCGCTCCTCGTCGATCACACCACGGCTTCCGCCGAGCTCGCGCGCGAGCTCGACCGCGAGGCCAAGGGCAGGGGGCTCGGCTTTCTCGACGCGCCGGTCTCGGGCGGGCAGGCTGGCGCCGAGAGCGGCAAGCTCACCATCATGGTCGGCGGCGATGCGGCGAGCTTTGCGCATGCCGAGCCGGTGCTTCGCCATTACGGCCACGCCGTCACTCATATGGGCGTAGCGGGCAACGGCCAGCTCACCAAGATGGTCAACCAGATTCTGATCGCCGGCCTCGTCCAAGGGCTCGCGGAAGGCTTGAACTTCGCGGTACGCGCCGGGCTCGACGCGAAAAAGGCGGCGCAAGTCATTTCCAAAGGCGCGGCGCAGTCCTGGCAGCTCGAGAACCGCTACGAGACGATGCTCGCCGGCAAATTCGATTTCGGCTTCGCCGTCGACTGGATGCGCAAGGATCTGGCGATCTGCCTTGCCGAGGCGCGGCGCAACAAATCGGCGCTGCCGGTGACGGCGCTGGTCGATCAATTCTACGGGCGCATCCAAGAGCGGGGCGGCAGCCGCTGGGATACGTCGAGCCTCATTCATCTCCTGGCGAAGCCCTGAGTTTGCCCATCGTCCGCGCTTCTGCCCACGCTTGACAAAGCGAGCCGTCGGCGATCAGTTTTTCAGCATGAGAAGAAACCGCTGACGGCGAAAAGCTGGCAGCCGCAAGCACTGGGAGGAAATCGATGCGCCGATCGAGGCTCTTGATCACGGCTGCCATTGCGGTCTTGTCGCTTGTCGCGATGAGCGATGCGCGCGCGCAGCAAACCCCGACGAAGATTCGCATTGCCTGGGTGATCCCGGTCGCCAATTGGGCCTCGATCATCTACGAGAAGAAGGATTTGATGACGCATTACGGCAAGACCTATACGGTCGAGCCGGCGCATTTCGCGGCGACGCCGCCGATGATCACGGCACTCGCCTCGGGCGAGCTCGACATCGCCGACCTCGCCTATTCCTCCTTCGCGCTCGCCGTGCAGAATGCGCGGATGAACGATCTGCGCATCATCGGCGACGAGGCGCAAGACGGCGCCGCCGGCCATCAATCGGGCGAGTATTACGTGCTGAAGGATGGGCCGATCAAGAAGATCGAGGATCTGAAAGGCAAGGTGATCGCCGATGTCGGCGCGGGCTCGGCCGTCGACATTGCCATTCGCGCGATGCTGAAAAAGCACGGGCTCGAGACGCCGCGCGACTACACCGCGATCGAGGCGGGCTTTCCCAATATGGAGGCCTTGCTCAACGAGAAGAAGGCGGATCTCGTCGCGGCGGTCGCGCCCTTTAACACAACGCCGACCTTCAAGGCGATCGCGCGACCGCTCTTCAATGCGGTCGATGCGCTGGGCGGGCCGACGCAATTCGTGATCTGGACGGCGCATGAGGATCTCATCAAGAAGAACCGCGCCGCGCTCGTCGATATGTTCGAGGATGCGATCCGCGCCACGCGCTATCTCACCGATCCGAAGAATCACGACGCCGTCGTCGCGATCGCAACCCGGCTGACGAAGCAGCCACCCGAGCGGCTGCAATGGGTCTATACCAAGGCGGATCTCTATCGCGATCCCAACATGCTGCCGAATGTCGCCAATCTGCAGCGCGCGGTCGACGCGCAGCACGCGGTCGGCTTCCTCAAAGCGAAGATCGACGTGACGAAATACATGGATTTGAGCCTCGCCAAGGAAGCCGCGGCGCGGATCAAATAAGCCATTAGCTTTCAGCCGTCAGCTGTCGGCAAGAAACCGCCGATCGCTGATCGCCGATAGCCGACAGCTCAAATCTTGAAGCTTTCCGCGAAGATGTCGGGCTTGTAGCCGACCTTCGCGAAGAGATAGCGGCGCGACTCATCGGCCATCTTGCGGAAGCGCTCCATGCTCACGCCGACGAGCTGGCCGCGCGACTTACGCACGACGCCGCCGATGATCACCGTGTCGACATTGCTGCGATCGGCGGCGGCGACGACGGTGCCGATCGCATTGTTCGAGGGATAGAGGTTGATCGCATCGGTGCGGATCATGACGATGTCCGCCTCCTTGCCCGGCGCGAGCGTGCCGATCTTGTCGGAAAGGCCGGCGCAGGCGGCGCCATTCACCGTCGCGCATTCGAGCACGTCGCGGGTCGAGACCGGGGCGGGGGGATTGGCATCGCCGTTGAGCTTGCGATTGGTCGCGAGCGCGCGCTGAAAATGAAAGGCGACGCGCATCTCCATGAACATGTCGGTGCCGTAAGAGGTCTCGTTATCGACGCTGAAGCCCGGCTTCATGCCGTGATCGATCGCCTTCTGGAAAGGCGGGAAGCCTTCGCCGAGGCCATATTGCGAATCGGAGCGGGGGCAGATGTCGATCGTGGCGCCCGCAGCCTTCAAATTCTGCCACGTGCTCTCCGGCAGGTTGCCGCAATGATTGAAGGTATTGTCGGGCCCCAAGAGCTTCTCCGCGGCGAACTGATCGATGATCTTGCCCATGGCCTGACCCTGGAACTCGGTGGTGATGCGCAGGCCGAGCTGACGCGCGAGCGCCCATTGCTCGCGATCGGGTCCCGCGAACATGCGCAAGGTCACGAGCTGGTCGCCCGATGAAAAGAACTTCTTCTGGAGGCGCGAGAGATCCTGCGGCCATTGATGATCCCAATCGCCCGCCTGCGGCGCGCCCGAGGCATGGACGGCGCGGATGCCGCTGTCGAACAAGGCACGGATCGCCATATCGGAATGCGCGGCGCTGCGCGAGTTATGCGAATTGTCGATGATGCAGGTGATGCCGGCATCGATGCAGCCCAAGGCGGTGATGAGATTGCCGACATACATATCCTCGGGCCGATAGACCTTGGCGAAGGAGAGATGCGTCGCCGCGGAATAGGCATCGAGCGTCGCGGCATTGGGATTGATGCGCCGCAGCTGTCCTTCCCAGGAATGGCGATGCGCATCGACGAAGCCGGGGATGAGAATCGCGTTCGCGGCGTCGATGACGTGCGCATGACCGGCTTTGATCGTGCCGCCGACCGCGACGATCTTCTTGCCCTCGATCAAGAGATCGCCTTTGGCGATGTCGCCGAGCTTCGGATCCATCGTGATGATGGTGCCGCCCTTCAAGAGAATCCGTCCGGCGGCACGCGGGGCGGGGCGGCTCGTCGTCACCTTCTCCGCCGCTTGGCCTTCTGCCGGCGCGGCCGCGATAACGGCGGCACCTGCCGCAAGGCGCGCGCTGGCCTTGATGAGATTGCGCCGCGTGATGCCGGATGGACGCGAGCGGTCGCGCTTCATGGTTTTCTCCCCCTTGCGTTGTTCTGTCGCGAAAAACCTAAACGAGCCGGTTAGGGCTTTTCTCCCATATTTCGTTCCTCGGCCTTTGCCCACTGCCATTCCGCTTCCATCTCGTCGAGGCTGGCGGCGCCGGGCGGCTTGCCTTGCTCCGCCAAGCGCTCTTCGACGCGGCGAAAGCGGCGCTCGAATTTACGGCACGCGCCGCGCAGCGCTTGCTCGGGATCGGTCTCGAGCCGCCGCGCGAGGTTGACGATGGTGAAGAGCAGATCGCCGAGCTCGTCCTCGATCCGCTCCGGACTCTCCGTCATCGCATCGCGCAGCTCGGCGAGTTCTTCCTCGATCTTGTCGAGGATCGGCGCGGTCTCGGCCCAATCGAAACCGACGCGCGCGGCGCGGCGATGCAGCTTCAGGGCGCGGGTGAGGGCGGGCAAGCCGACGCCGACGCCGTCGAGCGCGCTCGCCGCGCCCTTCGCCTGCCGCTCGGCCGCTTTCTGCTCTTCCCAAGCGACGGTCTGGGCCGAGGCCGAACCGATCTCGGCATCGCCGAAGACATGCGGATGGCGCCGGATCATCTTGTCGGCGATCGCCGCCGCGACGTCGTTGAAAGCAAATTGCCCGAGCTCCTCGGCCATGCGCGCATGGAAGACGACCTGCAGGAGGAGGTCCCCGAGCTCCTCCTTGAGCGCCGCCGGGTGATCCGCCTCGGCGGCCTCGGCGACCTCATAGGCTTCCTCGATCGTGTAAGGCGCGATGGTCCTGAAGCTCTGCTCGAGATCCCAGGGACAGCCGGATTGCGGGTCGCGGAGCTTCGCCATGATCGCAAGAAGGCGGGTCAAATCGGGGGATTGGGTCACGAGGCTAGGTCTCCATGCTGCATCCCGGCAAATACCGAAAATTCAACGAAATGCCAGAGGGATCGCGATTCGCGCCGAAACACAAATATCGCATAATGTATATTATGGGAAATTTAGC
>CAYMNX010000071.1:0-5156 GCA_964391905.1 uncultured Rhizobiaceae bacterium | reverse complement strand
TCGGCAAGCTTCCCGCTGATATCCTCGCCGGTAGCCTGGTCGACCTGCTTCATGCTGAGCTTCACCTTGCCGCGATCATCGAAGCCCAGGACCTTGACCTTCACCTGATCGCCGACCTTGACCACGTCGGTGGTCTTGCCGACCCGATGCGCCGCCAGCTCGCTGATATGTACGAGACCATCGCGCGCGCCGAGGAAATTGACGAAGGCGCCGAAATCGACCGTTTTCACCACCTTGCCGCTATAGATGACGCCGACTTCGGGCTCGGCGACGATGCCACGGATCCAATCGATCGCGGCGCGCGCGGCATCGGCATCGACCGCCGCCACCTTGATCGTGCCGTCATCCTCGATGTCGACCTTGGCGCCCGTGACCTCGCAAATCTCGCGGATGACCTTGCCGCCCGAGCCGATCACCTCGCGGATCTTGTCCTTCGGAATGGTGATGGTGGTGATGCGCGGCGCATTGGTCGAGACCGCCTCGCGCGCGGTATCGAGCGCCTTCGACATTTCGCCCAGAATATGCATGCGCCCGGCCTGCGCCTGATGCAGCGCCGTACGCATGATCTCTTCGGTGATCGAGGTGATCTTGATGTCCATCTGCAGGGCGGTCACACCCTTCTCGGTGCCGGCGACCTTGAAATCCATATCGCCCAAATGATCCTCGTCACCCAGAATATCGGAGAGGACCGCGAACTTCTCGCCTTCCTTGATGAGTCCCATCGCGATGCCGGCAACGGGGCGCGCCAGCGGCACGCCCGCATCCATCAGCGACAGCGAACCGCCGCAGACAGACGCCATCGAGGATGAGCCGTTCGATTCGGTGATCTCCGACACGACGCGAATGGTGTAGGGGAACTTCTCCTTCTCGGGCAGCAGCGGATGGATCGCCCGCCAGGCGAGCTTGCCGTGACCGATCTCACGCCGTCCCGGCGAGCCCATGCGTCCGGCTTCGCCCGTAGAGTAGGGCGGGAAATTGTAATGCAGCAGGAAGTGCGCGCGAAATTCGCCCTCGAGCGCGTCGATGATCTGCTCGTCCTGACCGGTGCCGAGCGTCGTCACCGCCAGAGACTGCGTCTCGCCGCGGGTGAAGAGCGCCGAGCCATGGGCGCGCGGCAACACGCCGACCTCAACCGAGATCGGCCGCACCGTCTTGGTGTCGCGTCCGTCGATGCGCGGTTTGCCCTCAAGGATGGCGCCGCGCACGATGTCTTTTTCGAGATCCTTGAAGATCTTGCCGGCGAGAGCGCGCTCCGCCTCGTCGGGGAAGAGCTCGGTGAGCTTTGCCTTCGCCGCCTCGAGCAGGTTGGAGCGCGTCTGCTTCTGCCGCTCGGCATAGGCTGCGGCAAGATCGCTCGACACCGCCCCACGCAATTTCTCTTCGATTGCCGCCGCTGTCGCCGGCTTTTCCGGCAGGCTCCACGGCTCTTTCGCCGCCGCTTCGGCCAATTCGATAATCGCCTGGATCACCGGTTGGAAGGATTGATGGCCGAACATCACGGCGCCGAGCATCACCTCTTCCGACAGCTCCTTCGCCTCGGATTCGACCATCAACACGCCCTCGGTTGTCCCGGCAACGACGAGATCGAGCTGCGAGTTCGGCATCTCGTCGAGCTTGGGATTGAGCACGTACTGGCCATCGATATAGCCGACGCGCGCGCCGCCAATCGGGCCGAGGAAGGGAATGCCGGAGAGGGTCAGCGCCGCCGAGGCGCCGACCAAGGAGACGATGTCGGGATCATTCTCGAGATCGTGGCTCAAAACGGTGCAAACCACCTGCGTCTCGTTGAGGAAGCCCGACGCGAAAAGCGGCCGGATCGGCCGGTCGATGAGCCGCGAGGTCAGCACCTCCTTCTCGGAGGGCCGGCCTTCACGCTTGAAGAAGCCCCCAGGAATCTTGCCGGCGGCGAAAGTCTTTTCCTGGTAATTGACGGTCAGCGGGAAAAAATCCTGACCGGGCTTTGCTTGCTTGGCGCCCACGGCCGTGCAGAGCACCGTGGTCTCGCCATACGTCGCCATCACGGCGCCATCGGCTTGTCTTGCGATTTTTCCCGTCTCGAGGACGAGGCGGCGGCCGCCCCACATCAACTCTTTTCTAAATACCTCGAACATGATGGTTCTCTCTCTCTTCTCTCTCTGCTTTCTGGGGAAAGGCATGCAGGCGCGGCGCGACCGACCCCCAAGGTCGTCGCGGCACGAGCGCCCTTTGTAACGGCCGTATTGGCCTGCGGTTTCAGCGGCGGAGTCCCAAACGCTCGATCAGCTGGTTGTAGCGCCCGGCATCCTTGCGCTTCAGATAATCGAGCAGGCTGCGACGCTGGCCGACCATGACCAGGAGACCGCGCCGCGAGTGAAAATCCTTTTGATGATGCGACAAATGCTCGGTCAAAGCGGTGATGCGCTCGGACAAGAGCGCGACCTGCACTTCGGGCGAGCCGGTATCCCCGTCATTGCGGCCATATTCCTTGACGAGCTCTTGCTTGCGCACGAGCGATAGCGACATCGGTATCTCCTTCAGCTAAACGTTCATTACCCGCACGGGACGGATCCGGCCCTTATCGATCGCGACCAACGCGACCAGCCTTCCTTCGCTGGTTGCGCGGATCGTTGCGCCGTCGGCAAATCCATCGATGCGCGCCCGATCCCATGGGCGCAAGGGCGTCACGGCTTGGCCGTAACGCAAGGCCCGAACCTCGTCCTCCGTCAAGGCCAGTGCCGGGATGTCGTCCAGCGCGGTCTCAACCGGAAGCAGGTACTCGGAAGTGGCCGCACTATGCCCCAGAGCTTCCAGTTTATCCAGGGAAATCGCCCGATCGAGGCAAAATCCGCCCACGGACAAGCGTCTCAAGGCCGTTACATGAGCATAAGTGCCGAGATGGCAGCCCAAATCCCGCGCCAAAGCCCGGATATAGGCACCCTTCCCGACCGCCGCCTCGAAAACCGCATGGTCGTCATCCGGCACCTCGAGCAATTCCAGGCGATCGACCGTAACCGGCCGCGGCGCCAGCGCGAGGGCAAGCCCTTGGCGCGCGCGATCATAGGCACGCTCGCCGGCAATCTTGAGCGCCGAATAGTCGGGCGGACGCTGCAGAACGATGCCCTCGAAGGCGGGGAGGGCGGCGCGTATCGCCTCGAGCGAGGGTCGCACCGCGCTGGTGGCGATGATTTGCCCCTCGCGATCATCCGTGTCCCGCGCCTCGCCCCAGCGCAATGTGAATTGATAGCGCTTGCGGCTTCCCATCGCATAGGCCACGGTCTTGGTCGCCTCGCCGAGCGCGATCGGCAGGACGCCTGTCGCCAGCGGATCGAGCGTGCCGCCATGTCCGGCTTTGGCGGCATCGAGAAGGCGCCGCACCCTCGCCACCGCCCGGCTTGAGCTGAGCCCCAAGGGTTTATCGAGAATGATCCAGCCATGGATCGGCTGACCGCGCCGGCTACGCCCCATCGTCGGCCCCATCGGGCTCGAGGTCGCGCGCGACATCCTCGCGCCGCAACAGCGCGTCGATCCGGCTCGCATGCTCGAAACTCGCATCGAGCTCGAAAGCGAGCGTCGGCGCAAAACGCAATTTCATTGCTCGCGCGACCTCCATCCGCAGGAAGGCAGCGCCCCGCTTCAACCCCGCCACCGTCTCGGCCGTGTTGCGGCCAGCGAGCGGCATGACGAACACGCTTGCGTGCTTGAGATCGGGCGAGACTCGAACTTCCGTCACGGTAAGGTTGACATCCTGCAAGGCCGGATCCCGGAACACGCCGCGCTCGAAGAGACCGGCCAAGACGTGACGCATCTCCTCGCCGACACGCAGCTGACGCTGAGTGGGGCCGGCGGCGTGCGCGGACGATCTTTTGGCGCGCATCTCAGCCTCCACTCTCCCGCGCGATATGCAGGCCCCCCTCGTGCTGTACGGCTGTCCCGCGCCCTTCGAGACGCAACGCTCCGCGTTGCTCGTCAGGGCGAGGAAAAATGGTTGGTGGCATCAAGAAATCCTCATGCTGAGGAGACCGCGACAGCGGCCGTCTCGAAGCACGCGCGGCAATCTCCAGCGGTATAGCGCTTCGCGCCTTCAATCACAGCGCGCGGGCGACTTCCTCGACCTCGAAGCACTCGATGACGTCGCCGACCTCGATATTGTCATAGTTCTCGAAGGCCATGCCGCACTCAAAGCCCTCGCGCACCTCGCGGACTTCGTCCTTGAAGCGTTTCAGGGTTTTAAGGCTGCCTTCGTGGATCACGACGTTGTCGCGCAAGAGCCGCACTTTCGCGCCGCGCTTGACGAGGCCTTCCGTCACCATACAGCCGGCCACCTTGCCGACCTTCGAGATGTTGAACACCTCGCGGATCGCGGCATTGCCGAGGAAGCGCTCGCGCTTCGTCGGCGAGAGGAGGCCGGTCAGGGCCGCCTTCATGTCGTCGATCACCTCGTAGATGATCGAGTAGTAGCGAATCTCGACATTGTCGCGCCGTGCCATATCGCGCGCCTGCGGATTGGCGCGAACATTGAAGCCGATGATGACTGCGTTCGAGGCCTTGGCGAGTATCACGTCGCTTTCATTGATGCCGCCGACGGCCGCGTGCAGCACCCGGACCGTAACCTCTTTCGTGCCGAGCTTTTCGAGCGATCCCGTGATTGCCTCGAGCGAGCCTTGCACGTCGGACTTGACCACGACCGCGAGCTCCTTGGCGGCGCCCGCCGCCGCCTGGGCGAACATCTGCTCGAGCGTACCGCGTGCGCCGGCCGCCGCGGTTTGCTCGCGCCGCCGCCGCTGCCGATAGTCGGCGATATCGCGCGCCTGGCTCTCGTTTTCGGCAACGATGAAATCGTCGCCCGCCAAGGGGGTGCCGTTGAGCCCCAGCACCTCGACCGGCATCGCGGGGCCGGCTTCGGTCAGATTCATGCCGCGATCGTCGATGAGCGCGCGCACCTTGCCCCATTCGCTGCCGGCCACGAAGATATCGCCGACCTTGAGCGTGCCACGCTTGATGAGCACGGTCGCGACCGGGCCACGGCCGCGCTCGAGCTGCGCCTCGATGACGCTGCCTTCGGCCGCGCGATTGGGATTGGCCCGCAGGTCGAGGATTTCGGCCTGCAGCGCCACCATCTCGAGCAGCTTGTCGATGTTGGTCTTCTGCGTCGCCGAGACTTCGACGTCGACCACCTC
>CAYMNX010000070.1:0-1852 GCA_964391905.1 uncultured Rhizobiaceae bacterium | reverse complement strand
GCCCGGCATGTGGGTACAGATGCAGCAGAGCGGCACCGCCGGCACGCGCTCTGCGATCACATCGATCACATCGCTACCGCATTCGCAGCAGGTGAAGCGGATCATGCGCTCGCCTCCTCCCGCGCGATGACCTCGCCCGTGTTGCGGTCGACGAGCTGGCGCTTCGACGCGCGCCACATCGGCGGCTTCGGCCCGAGATCCTTCAGCAGCACCCATTGCTTGAAGCCGTTGGTGGTCGGTGCGATCCCGTCCTTGCGCCGCGTGATCGCGGCGACGATCCCGTGCTCGCTGAGGATCTTGAGATATTTGCCAACCTGCCCGGCCGGCCATTTCTCGTTGCCTGTCGCGGCGATCTCGAGGAGCTCCGGGATCGTCGCCTTCCGCTGGTGGCGCAGCGCGCGCCAGGCGCGCGTGACGAGCGTGTTGCCGCCATCGGCGCGATCACCACGGATCGCGCGCTCTTGCGGCTTGCCGCCGGCATCGATGCCCGGCCGCGATGGTCCGGGTCGGATGACGCGGCCTTCGGCAATCACGCGATCGCCGGCGGCGGTGCGCTGGTACTTGCCGAGCTTCGCCTTGGTGACGAGGCCGCGCTTCGAGAGGCGATCGACGACGTTGACAACGTCATGCCGATCGATGCCCGTCGCCGCAGCGAGCGCCGCGGTCGTGATCATCGCCGGAGCGGACGGCGTTGCCGTCAGTATGGCTTGGCTCATCCGCATCGCTAACGCCCGCGGCGCGCCGCGGGCAGGCCGGCCTTGCGGTCGCGGCAGAGCTCGCGCCCGCCCATATCGGCGAGCTTCACCGGCTTACCGCTGTTGCGCTTGCCGACGATCTCGCAGCGCGCGATCGCGTTCTTGATCTCGCGCAGGTGACCCGCCGATTGGCGCTGGATCTCCGCGACCAGGTCATCGGCGATCGGCGCCTCGGAGAGTGTGTCGCAGCAAATGCGCACGTCCTCGATGGAGGCCGGGCCGAATTCGACGATCTCCGAGATGCGCGAGGCGATCTGCGGGAAGCGCGACGACAACCGGCTGGTGACGCGATGCTCGCCGCCGAGGACGACGAGATTCTCGATCAGATCCGAGAGATCGCGCAGCGTCTCGAGGAGCCGCGCATCGTGCAGCATGTTCCAGGCTTCATCGATGATCACCGCCCGGCCCTGGCGCGTCAGCTCGCGCAGGCAGGTCTCGAAGAGCGTGCGCGTGCCGCCGGGCGCTTGCGTGCCAGTGAGCTCGCTCGCGAGCTCGGCCAGCATCCAGTTCGGGCGCCAATTCGTTTTGGCGCGCAGATAGACGCCGTTGTGCTGCACCGACCACCATTGCAGCGTGCGGGTCTTGCCGTGTCCGGGCTCGCCGATCGCCGCGAGCCATGACGCCTCGCGCGCGCCGCGGCGCTCGACCGTACCGATGCCGTCGAGGAATCGTTTCACATTGCTGGTTTCGGCGAGCTTGTTAAGCACCGTTTCCCCCTTGCTGACTGACCCAAATGCCGAACGACGCCGCCGTGGCGTCGTCGATTCCGTAGAGGTGCCGCATCGTCGGCGAGCGCATGATCGCCATCAGCTCGTCGTGATGCGCCGCGTTCATGCGGTCGCGATTTTTGAGGCACCAATCGATGAATTCGCGATCCTGCCCCGCCTTGAAATGCGGATTGCCGGCATCGTCATATTCGAGCTCGTCATTGGCCGGCGGCGGTACGGCGGGAAGGTCCGCCGAGGTGGCGGCACCATCGATCGCCGGCGGCCCGAGCTCGGCCTCGACCTCATCGAGATGGATCATCAGGCGCCGGCGGCGGCCCTCGGCGCGCTTCTCGCGCGCCTGCTCCACAACGGATTTGGGGAAGAAGCTCG
>CAYMNX010000069.1:0-5684 GCA_964391905.1 uncultured Rhizobiaceae bacterium | reverse complement strand
GCTCTCAAAATCCGGTCTTCTCGCGAAAGATCTCGATTACCACCTTCTTCGTGCTTCGATGGTCGTCGTATTTCTGTTTTTCGGATATCAGAAGTGGTTCGAGTACGAGGCGCAGGTGCTGATACCGTATATCAGCAACGGGCCGCTTATTTTTTGGATGTACCCTGTGTTCGGCATTCGCGGGGCCAGCTGGTTCCTGGGCGTTTCGGAGTGGTTGTTCGGAGCGCTTTTGTTCGTGGGATTCTGGAATAAAGAGCTCGGAATCCTCGGCGCCATCGGTTCATGCATCACATTCGTTATGACCGTCACGATCATTCCCTTCATGCCGAATGGATGGGACACGACAGCCGGCGGGTTTCCAGCGATGACAGGCAACATTCCTTTTTTGATCAAGGATGTCGTTCTTTTGGCTGTGTCGTTTTATCTGCTGAAGCAGGACATCGTGAGAGTGTCGCTCCGCGCGCAAGGTGACGGCAAAATAAACTTTCTCACGGAGAAGCTTATCGAGGCATCGGCGAGAATCGGTCTTCTCAAAGGGGATATCGAATATCACCTGCTCCGCGCGGCGATGGTGATCACATTCTCGTTCTTTGGATACACGAAATGGCATCAATACGCGGTCCAGGAAATGATCCCCTTTATCAGCCATGGCCCGCTGATCTTTTGGCTGTACCCGGCCTTTGGGCTTCGAGGAGCGACGCGGTTCTTGGGTGGATCGGAGTGGCTGATCGGCGCGCTCCTCTATGCGGGCTTCTGGGATAAACGATTGGGAATTCTCGGTGCCGCCGGTTCAACCTTTACGTTTATCGCCACCGTCACCATCATTCCCTTCGTGCCGGATGGCTGGGCAGCGTCTGCCGGCGGGTTCCCGGCGATGGCGGGCAACGCCGCCTTCCTGATGAAGGACGTCGTGTTTTTAGCCGCGTCGATCTATCTGCTGAAGCAGGACGTCGTGAGAGCGTCGCTTTCTTCGGCGACACCGAGCTTCGGTCGTGTGGAGGATCGTATGGCCCTCCGCTGGAAGAGGAGCATCGAATAGTAATCGAGGAAGGAGCGCCGAGGCGAGCGCGGTCACGCGCCGTAGCGTTCGGTCCGCACGAGAGACGCCGGCGCGCCCGCGGCAACCGCTCCGTCAGCTGCCGCATTCACGAAGGCATTGGAGCCGCAGATGAAGACGTATTTCGGTGAAGTCGGCAGGCGCGCCGCGACTTCCGTCATCATCGCCGCATCGACCCTTCGGCCGTAGTCGCCCGCGCGCCGCGGGACTTCTCGGGTCAGGCTCAGCACGAGCGCGAAACCATTCCGAAGCCGATCCAACATGATCAGCTCGTCACGATAGAGGACATCATCCCAACGCCGCGCCGATAGCAACAATAAGGCAGGTGGGCGAGCCGCGCTTGCCTGTCGATGGCGTATCATCGCCATGAGCGGAACGACGCCGGAGCCGCCACCGACCATCAGCAGCGGGCCGCCATCGGCGACGGACCACACGAAATGGCCGCCGAGCGGTCCTCGCAGCTCGATCTCGTCGCCGACCTCCACCAGCTGGTGAAAGAACGGCGAAACCTCGCCATTCTCCAGAAGCTCGATCGCCACCTCGATCCGGTCTGAGATGCCGGGGGCCGACGCGATCGAATAGCTGCGCATGGCGCGATAACCGTCCGGCGCGGTCAAACGCAGATCGACATGTTGCCCGGCTCGGTGAGCGAATGGCGTCGTCAGAGCGAGAATGAAACTCTTGATGCGCGCCGTCCGCTGAATGATCTCGACGATTTTGGCGTTCTGCCAGGGGATATAGGCGGACGAGCGCAAAGGCGCGTCAATCATTCGTATATCGCTGCTCGCGCCAGGGATCGCCGTAGATGTGATATCCCCGAAGCTCCCAAAAGCCGGGCTCATCCCGTTCGGTGAATTGCAGCGCGTTCAGCCACTTGGCTGATTTCCAGAAATAGAGGTGCGGCACCAGCAGCCGTGCCGGTCCGCCATGATCAGGCGACAATGGCTGGTTCTCGTAACGCAGCGCGACCATGGCCTTTCCGCCGATCAGATCGGCAACGGGCACGTTCGTCGAATAGCCACCGAACGAATGCGCGAGGACGAAACCCGTCGGCGGCTTCACGCCGGCCTTCGCCAAAAGATCGTCGATCGAAACGCCTTCCCACGACGTATCAAGCTTGGACCAAGCCGTCACGCAGTGAATATCGCGCGTCATCTTCGTCATCGGCAGTGTATTGAACTCGGCCCAGCTCCAGACCATGACCGGCCTGGGGCCGACCTTCAGCGTGAAGGTCCATTTCTCGAGGGGAACCCGCGGCGTCGGTCCGGCCGAGAGAACCGGAAAATTTTCGACAAGATGCTGTCCCGGCGGAATGCGACCGCCCAAATTTGGCGGCTGATGCCGGCCGGTAAAACCGCGTGTCGCCATATTCCTGCTCCTCTCCGGCTCCAATGGATTCTCGACTATGTCGCTGAAATGGGGGCGATAACATGCGCCGGCAAGCAAACGCCGACGGCAGCCATGTTCTTTGGGCACGCTCCGCCCGGAACCGCGAGCGCGCTTAGACGAGATCGAGCAGCGCCGTGAGGTCGCGTATTTCCCGATCCGGTTTTCCCGGAAGTCGCTCGCGACGATCGCTTTTGCGATTACACCACACCGTCCGCATGCCGAAAGCAGATGCCCCGTGAACATCCCAGGCATTGGAGGATTGAAAGGAGATTTCCTGAACCCGGACGCCAAGCCGATCAACCGCGAGCTGATAGACTTGCGGTGCGGTCTTGTAAATCGCGACCTCCTCGACCGACAGCACATGATCGAGCAGCGATCCGATTCCGGCGCGGTCGATCGCTGCCGCCAGCATCTCATGCGTGCCGTTCGAAAGTATGGCCGTCTTGAAGCCGCGCTTCTTGAGGCCGGTCAGAACGGACGGCACTTCCGGAAAAGCATCGAGCGTTTTGTAAGCGGCCATCAGCGCGTCGCGCAGCTCGGAACTCTTGATGTCGAGCGCATCGAGCGCATAGTCGAGCGCATCTCCGGTCACCTGCCAGAAATCGGCATAGCGGCCTTGGAGAGAGCGTAGCCAGCTGTATTGCAGTTGCTTTTCTCGCCACAGCACCGTCAGCGCATCCGCGCGATTGCCCAGCGCAGCGCCACAACGTCCGACGGCGGAGGTGAAATCGAACAAGGTGCCATAGGCGTCGAAGACGCAAGCGCGAATGCCGCAAAGCGGCGCCGCCGGCCCTCGTTCCTCCCGCAGCGGGAGCTTCCATTGGGACCTGATGAAGTGACAAGTGTACCCGCCGGGATGGCGCTCCAGGTAATCTTGATGCTCAGGCTCGGCTTCCCAAAAGGCGCCGGCGGGCTTCACTTCGGTCACGACCATGCCGGGCCAGAGGCCGGAAGCCTCGATATCGGCAATCGTCTCTTCGGCGATCCGCTTCTGCTGCTCGCTCGTGTAGAAGATGGCGGAGCGGTAGCTTGGTCCGACATCGGCGCCCTGGCGATTGCGCGTCGTCGGATCATGAATCTGGAAGAAGAATTCCAGAAGCTTCCGATAGCTGACCCTCGCGGGATCGAAGATAATCTCGATCGCTTCGGCGTGATTGCCATGATGGCGATAGGTGGCGTTGGGAACATCGCCGCCCGTATAGCCGACCCGCGTCGAAATGACGCCGTCATAGCGGCGGATCAAATCCTGCATGCCCCAGAAGCAGCCTCCGGCCAGAACGGCGCGTTCTTCGCTCATTTTACGTCCTCCACCCTAATGAGATAGGCGCCGTATCCCCTGCTGCCATATCCGCGCGACCGGAGCCAGGTCATCAGGCGCTTTTTACGTGATTGACGCAAGCGGTGTCGGACAAAGCAAGTTCCACCAAGGCACTATTCGCCGGCGATCATACGTCTTCAGTAGAGTCAATCATGGCACCAGGCGACGGGATCCGGTCCTCCAGCGGACGCGCCAGCAAGCGAGCCCCGAGCACCACCTGTCGATCCGTGCCCGTCAAAGCGAGAGAAGATCATGACGAATATCTCACGTCGTAGCGTATTGGCAGCGACGGCCGCCGGCAGCTTGGCCATGGCGGCGGCAACGGCGCAAGCGCGGACGGCACAGCCCGCGCCGATGCCAAAACGTCCCGGAGCCGGCGGAAGCGATGCCGGTCCGCGCGACGCATTGCGGGATCGGCAGAACCCCGACATTTATGCGCCGCCCGCGACCGATCACGGCACGCTGCCCAATCTGCGCTTCTCCTTTTCCGACGCTCATATGCGCCTCGAATCGGGCGGGTGGGCCCGCCAAGTAACCGTGCGCGAGCTCGGTGTATCGAAGGATATTGCCGGCGTGAACATGCGGCTCAATGCCGGCGCCGTGCGCGAATTGCGTTGGCACAAGGCCGCCGAATGGGCCTACATGCTTTACGGCACCGCACGCATCACGGCGATCGATGCGCAAGGACGCAACTTCGTCGACGATGTGGGTGTCGGCGATCTATGGTACTTCCCGGCCGGGATTCCGCATTCCATCCAGGGCCTTGGCGAGGATGGCTGCGAATTCCTGCTCGTCTTCGACGACGGCGAATTCGACGAGGACAACACGTTCCTCCTCACCGATTGGTTCAAGCACACGCCAGCCGCGGTACTGGGCAAGAATTTTAACGCGCCGGCGACATTGTTCGGGCATACACCCGACCCGAGCGAGCGGTACATCTTTCCGGCGCCGCTCCCGGGACCGCTCACTGCCGACAAGATCGCTGACGCAACGCCCGTGCCGCAGAGCTTCAGTCATCGCATGCTGCCGCAGGAGCCGATCAAGACGAAGAGCGGGACGGTGCGGATCACGGATTCGAGTGTCTTTCCCGTGTCCACGACGATTGCCGCCGCCCTGGTCGAGATCGAGCCCGGCGGCTTACGCGAGCTGCATTGGCACCCCAACAACAACGAGTGGCAATACTACATCGCAGGCAAGGCGCGCACGGGAGTCTTCGCGGCTGCCGGCCAGGCGCGCACCTTCGACTTCCAAGCCGGCGATGTCGGCTATGTGCCTTTTGCCATGGGTCACTACATCGAGAATACCGGCGACACGACCGTGCGCTTCCTCGAGATCTTCAGGAGCAGCTACTACGCCGATGTGTCGCTCGATCAATGGATGGCGCTCACGCCGCCCGAGCTCGTCGATGCGCATCTGAAGCTTGGTCCTCAGGTGATGGGCGCGCTGCGCAAGCAGAAGTCGCCCGTCGTGCCAACGTGAGGGTCTGGCGCTCTGCGGGGACGGCGCGATGAGGCTATGACGAGCGCTGTCGCGCCGTCTTTCGGGTCGCCCCGCAGGAGCCGACCGCCGTGCTTCGAAGCATTCCGCCCGGAAGCATCGTTCCAATCGAAAATGAAGTTAGATTGCCGTGTCTCCGCGGTTCCGCGAGGCCATCTCGCATCGTTCCAAGATGCTCCCCGCGCGGCGTGGCCGATGATCGATCAGACAGCGATTCGTAGAACCGCTTATCAACATCCGCATCGAATGGCCGCGATCCGGCAACGGATCGGCGAGCCATCCGTTAGTCGCAAGTGAGAAATTCTTATGAATCTTATCGTCGACCGACTCGCCAATAGCTGGCTCGTCCGGAAGGATTTCGAGTATCATCTGCTCCGCGCGTCGATGGTCATCATCTTTCTTTTCTTCGGTTATCAGAAGTGG
>CAYMNX010000068.1:0-7530 GCA_964391905.1 uncultured Rhizobiaceae bacterium | reverse complement strand
ATCGTCCTTCACCTCGATGAAGGCGCGGCCGAATTCGCGGTGATCGGAAGGGGCGACGCGCCCGCCCAATTGCGCGCACATCGTCTGCTCGCCATAGCAGATGCCGAGCACGGGCACGCCGAGCGTGAAGACCTTGTCGGGTGCGCGCGGACTCGCCAGCTCCGTCACCGAGGCGGGGCCGCCCGAGAGGATGATCGCCTTCGGAGCGAAAGCGACGAGGCGCTCGTCGCCGATGTTGAACGGATGGATCTCGCAATAGACGCCCGATTCGCGCACGCGCCGCGCGATCAGCTGCGTCACCTGGCTGCCGAAATCGAGGATAAGAATGCGGTCGGAATGCGCTGTCATATTCTATCATCCGCAACGGTGGCGCCGCGTGCAAGAGCCCGTAGATCGGGCCAGCCATAGGCAAGGTCGGCCAACGCCTCGTCCTCCTCTTCGGCGATCCGCTCAGCGCAGGTGATGCCGCCCATGGCCTCGAAAAAGCCGCAGGCAGGGTTGGTTGCCAGCACCCAGGCGAGAGCGGAGTCGTGGCCGCGCTCGTCCAGCAATCCGGCGAGCCGGCGGATCATGCGGCCGCCGATGCCGCGGCGTTGATAGGCGGGCAAGAGATAAAGCGTCTTGAACTCGCCGCTATAGCCCGGCACCGCTTCGCCGCGCAGCGGCCCGGCATTGCCGAAACCGCAAACGCCGACGCCGAAATCCTCGGCGACGAGGACGGGATGGCTCGCCGTATAGGCGGTCAGAATGTCGGTCCACATCGCCTCGCGCTGCTCGATCGACACCGCCTCGATGAGCGCGTCCTCGATGAGACCGCGATAGGTCGATTGCCAGACCGCAACATGGACACGGGCGATCGCAAGCGCATCATCGGGACAAGCGAGACGGATATCAACCATCCACATCCTCCTTTTCCGCAGCGGAGTCGGACGATTTGAAGGGTTCTTCTTTAGCGGCGGCGCGCCGCTCCATCACCGCGACGAAAAACCCGTCCGTGCCGTGGCGCGCCGGGGTGAGGCGCAGCATCTCGCCCTGCGCCGGGCAATCGCCGCCGATCGACTCGGCCCACACGGCGGCGATCGGCAGCAGGGTGAAATCCGGATGCGCGGCGAGAAAGCGAGTAATCTGGTCCTCGTCTTCCTCTTGGAGCAGCGAGCAGGTCGCATAGATGAGCCGGCCGCCCGGCTTCACGAGTCGCTGCGCGCTGTCGAGGATCTCGCCCTGGAGCGCCGTCAGCTCTTCGAGGTCCTCCGGCTGCAAGCGCCATTTCGCATCGGGATTGCGCCGCCATGTGCCGGTGCCGGTGCAAGGCGCATCGACGAAGACGCGATCGAAGCTGCCGCCATGCTTCTTCACCCATTTGTCGCGCGCGCTCGAGAGCGGAATGCGCTGGACGATGCTGGCGCCGGCGCGGCGCAGGCGCTGCGTTGCGCGCTCGAGGCGCTTTGCCGCGATATCGCAAGCAACGAGATGGCCGCGATTCTCCATCGCCGCCGCGAGCGCCAAGGTCTTGCCGCCCGCGCCGGCGCAGAAATCGACGACGCGCATTCCCGGCCGCGCATCGGCGAGGAGCGCCGCGAGCTGCGAGCCCTCGTCCTGCACCTCGACATCGCCGCGGCGAAACACCTCGAGCTGACCGAGCGGCACGCGGCCGAAGACCCGCAACCCCAGCGGTGAGAGCGGCGTGCGCACGGGCTCGACGCCCTCCTCCTCCAGCGCCGCGATCGCCTTTGCCGGCGTGGTCTTCAAGCTGTTGACGCGCAGATCGAGCGGCGCCTCTTCCTCCATCGCCGTCATCTCGCGCATCAGCTCACGGTCGAGCGCCGCTTCGAGGTGAGGCTTGAGCCAGGCGGGGAAATTGCCGCGCGCGTCGAGCGGCATGTCGCGGTGCTGCGGCTTAGCGCCCGAAAGCGCCGTGACGAGATCCGCCTCGCCTTGGTCGAGCGGCTGCGGACGAAAGCGATCGCCATCGCAAGCGCGCGCGATGGCATCGGGACTCCATTCCTCGAAGAGCGCGAGCTCGGCCAGCATGCGCTGGCGCGCATCGGCCGCCGCGCCGCAGCGTTCGAGCCACCAATCGATCTGCCCGCGGCGGCGCAGCACGCCGTAGATATGGCGCGAGATCGCGGCGCGATCCTTGACCCCGGCGAAGCGGTGGCGGCGGAAATAATCGGCGACGATGTCATCCGCCGCCGCGCGCCCAGCGCTAATCGCGTCGAGAAGACCGATCGCTGCTTCGATTCGCGCTCCTGGTGTCATGGATGAACGGGAAAGCTGTAAGCCATAAGCGCTGAGCTGTAAGCGGCCGTAAGCTCAAAGCTTACGGATTAAAGCTTATAGCTCTTTACGAATCCTGCTGATAATTCGGCGCCTCGCGCGTGATCGCAATGTCGTGGACATGGCTTTCGCGCAAGCCGGCCGCGGTAATGCGGACGAATTTGCAGTTCCGCTGCATCTCGGCGATGGTGCGATTGCCGGTATAGCCCATCGCCGCTTTGAGCCCGCCGACGAGCTGGTGGACGACATTCCCGACCGGTCCCTTATGCGGGACGCGCCCTTCGACGCCTTCGGGCACGAGCTTCAGCTCGTTCTGGACCTCGGCCTGGAAGTAGCGATCGGCCGAGCCGCGCGCCATCGCGCCGACCGAGCCCATGCCGCGATAGGATTTGTAGCTGCGGCCTTGATAGAGGAACACCTCGCCCGGCGCTTCGTCGGTGCCGGCAAAGAGCGAGCCCAGCATCGCGCAATCGGCGCCCGCCGCGATCGCCTTCGCGAGATCGCCCGAGAATTTGATGCCGCCATCGGAGATGACCGGGATATCGCGCTTGCGGCAAAGCTCGACCACATCGATCAGCGCCGTCAATTGCGGCATGCCGACCCCCGCCACCATGCGGGTGGTGCAGATCGAGCCTGGCCCAATTCCGACCTTGATTGCGTCGGCACCGACATCGATCAGCGCTTCGGCCCCCTCGGCCGTCGCGATATTGCCGGCAACCACTTGCGTATAGTTGGAGAGACGGCGGATGCGATTGACGGTCTCGAGAACGCGCGACGAATGGCCATGCGCCGTATCAACGACCAGCACGTCGACGCCCGCATCGAACAACGCCTCGGCGCGGCGCACGCCATCCTCGCCGGTGCCGGTGGCGGCGGCAACGCGCAGCCTTCCGTGATCGTCCTTGCAGGCATTGGGGAAACGCTGCGACTTCTCGATATCCTTCACGGTGACGAGGCCGACGCAGCGATAGGCCTCGTCGACCACCAGCAGCTTCTCGATGCGGTGCTGATGCAACAGCTTCTTCGCGGTTTCGCGATCGACCGTCTCGCGCACCGTGACGAGCTTCTCGCGCGTCATCAGCTCGGCGATTGGCTGCTTCGGATTGCTGGCAAAGCGCACATCGCGATTGGTGACGATGCCGACGAGCTTCTTCGAGCCGCGCTCCACCACCGGAATGCCGGAAATGCGATGCTCGGCCATCAAGCGCAACGCGTCGGCGAGCGTCTCGTCGGGATGGATGGTGACGGGGTTCACCACCATGCCGGCCTCGAATTTCTTGACCTTTCTCACCTCGTTCGCCTGCTCGGCGATGCCGAGATTGCGATGGATGACGCCGATCCCGCCGGCTTCCGCCATGGCGATGGCGAGCGCGCTTTCCGTGACCGTGTCCATCGCCGCCGAAAGCAGCGGAATGCCGAGGCTTACTTCGCGGGTAAGCCGGGTGCGCGTATCGGTCTCGTTGGGAAGCACGGTCGAGGCGGCCGGCACCAGCAAGACGTCGTCGAAAGTGAGCGCTTGCCGAATATCCATGCTGCCTCCTCATCAAAGGATGGCGACGCACTATAGCCCGCCAACCCCGAAAGGGAAGCCCTCAACCGCGCGGATCTGCCTTGCGATTCGTGAGGTTAGAGTCGGGCGCCCGGAATCCTTGGGCGACGACATAGACTTCGGCCGATTCGGCGCGGCTCGCCGGGGGCTTGGCATGGCGCAGGGCGGCGAAGTCGCGCTTTAGAGCCGCGAGCAACTCGCCCTCGGCGCCGCCCTGGAAGACTTTGGCGATGAAGGTCCCGCCCGGCGCCAGAACCTCCTTGGCAAAGTCATAAGCGGCCTCGGCAAGCGCGACGATGCGCAGATGGTCGGTCGCAGCGTGACCCGTCGCCGGCTGCGCCATGTCGCTCAGCACGAGATCGGCCGGCCCGCCGAGCGCGGTCTTGATCGCGTCCGGCGCATTGGCCGTGAGGAAATCGAGCTGCAGCACCGTCACGCCCGCCACCGGCTCCATCGCCAGAATATCGGCGGCGACGATTTTGCCCTTGCCCTCGGCGGCGCCGATACGCGCCGCCGCGATCTGGGTCCAGCCGCCGGGGGCCGCGCCGAGATCGACGACGCGCGCGCCGCGCTTCAAGAAATGGAAGCGATCATCGAGCTCAATGAGCTTGAAGGCCGCGCGCGACCGATACCCAAGACGCTTGGCTTCGGCGACATAAGGATCGTTGAGCTGGCGCGCAAGCCACGCCGTGGAGGACGGCTTCCTCTGCTTCGCCGTCTTGACGCGCACGGCCATATTGCGCCGCGACCCGTGCCGCGTTTTGCTCGCCATGTCAGCCGCGCATCAGCCCAAGGAGAATCCCTTCGCGGATGCCGCGATCAGCGACGCGCAACCGTCCGACCGGCCACATCAGGCAGATTGCCTCGAGGATGGCGCAGCCCGCGAGCACGAGATCGGCGCGCTCGAGCCCGATGCAGGGATTGCGCGCGCGCTCGTCATGGCTCTGCCCCGCAAGGAGGCGCGACGCGCAGCGCAAATTCTCGAAGGCCAGGACGGTCCCGTCGATCCGCCGCCGGTTGTAGCGCGGCAGCGCGAGGTGCACGGCGGCCAAAGTCGTGACGGTGCCTGAGCTGCCAAGCATCTGAACCGCGTTCTCGTCGATGAGGCGACGGATCCCGTGACGGTTCTCGACCGCCCCGATCGCGGCATAGATTTCATCGACCATGGCGCGATAGGTCGCCTCCGACACCTCGCGGCCGCCATAGCGGTCGCTCAAGGTGACGACGCCGTGCGGAAGCGACACGGAATCGAGGATTTCCGGATTGCGCCGGTCCTCGCGCCAGCGTAACCACGCAAGCTCGGTCGAGCCGCCGCCGATATCGAAGACGAGCGCATAAGGCACGCGGCGATCGAGCAGCGGCGCGCAGCCGCGGACGACAAGGCGCGCCTCTTCTTCGCTCGAGATAATTTCCAGCGCGATGCCGGTCTCGCGCTCGACGCGGCGCATGAAATCCGTGCAATTGATGGCGCGCCGGCACGCCTCGGTCGCGATGTAACGCGCGCCCGCGACGTGATGGGTCGCAACCTTCTCGGCACAGATCTTCAAAGCGTCGATTGTGCGCGCCATAGCGGCTTCGCACAGCGCGCCGCTGGTCGCAAGGCCTTCGCCGAGCCTGACAATGCGCGAGAAGGCATCGATGACGGCAAAACCCTTCTCCTTGCCTTGCGGCAAATCGCGCGCCACAAGCAAGCGGCAGTTATTGGTGCCGAGATCGAGCGCCGCATAGGCGACTGGTCGCGCAGCACCGTCGGACCAATGACGGTGGGCGCCCGGGGCGCAAAATGACGGCCTCTTCTCCAAGTCCTGAACCGCATCGCCAAAGAAGCCGTATGCTAGCCCGACGCGGCGGGGTGGTAAATGCCGCCGTCTCTCGCCCTCGCGCCAAGTGCGCGCCGGCCACCGCTGCTGCCGTGCGGTTTCACCTCACCGGCGCGGGCTTTCCGTGCGCATCGGCGGCGCCGATCGCAGCGCGAGGATCTCCCATAACGCGAGCGCGGCCACCAACACGCCGACGATCCAGTAATTTCATGCCGTATCGTTCGCGCCGGCGAAGCCGAGCAGCCAGGGCGATGCGAAAAGCCAGGCGGCGATCACCAGCATGGCCCATTCCTGCGGCGCTTCGAAACGGTAGATGGCGGCAAGAGCGATCAAGACGAGCAGCGCGCCAATGACGATCGCGTTGATGACGGCGGAGACGGGCACGCTCGAGACGCCGAGCCATGGCGACGCGCACAGCCAAACTCCCAGCGCCAAGAGGCCCCAATCCTGCCATCGGCTGTAGCGGCCGGTGCGGCGCGCCTCCTCACCCGGCTTCAGCGCCTCAAGCGATACCGCGGTATCGCCGCCGCGACGGCGGCGCAGCAGCCCACCCCAGGCGATGACGGCACCCAGGACCAGGACGAAGATGACATCCACCACGATCCAAAGCCATCCGCTGCCTTCCATTGCGCGTCTCCTCTCGGGTTGGGCAGTCATAGAGTGAACAGTGCTCAACCCGCTCTGTTCCCTCGTGGATTCTCGAAAGAATGCCGCGCTCGATCCACAGCCGCAGCGGGGGCACGCCCGCGCGACGGATCGTCCCCGCCCCTACCAAAGCCGGCTTGGCTGTGCTACCTAATGCAAGTAACACCCATCGATCGGATGGCTCCGCCCGTGTTGGGGGATCGTCTAACGGTAGGACAGCGGACTCTGACTCCGCCAGTCTAGGTTCGAATCCTAGTCCCCCAGCCAGCTTCCGAGCTTCGGTGTCAATCAGGTGCTTCTCGCTCGCTTCGTACGGCGCCGATCTCGAGCGCCCCGGCATCTCGACTGTCTGGTCCCTTCCTGCGTCGAGATCGGGATTTGCCTTGGCCCCTAAAGCTTGCAGGCTTTCGCGCTATCCTCGATCGCCTTGGCGTCGAAATCGTTGACGCGCGTGTCGAAGTCGGCGATTTGCACCGGCAGGGTTTTCGCCGGTATCGGCTCGTCGATCTGCTTGCTCTCGACCATGAACGCGACCAAGCGGTCCCAGGCTGCCGTATCGAACCTGCCCCAGAGCTTATCGCCGCCGAAGAGTGCGCGGGCATTCGTCATGCCTGCGAGCTGGCCGTTGATGCTGTGGAGATCGTTCTTCACGAGCGTCTCTTCATCGGCGCCAGTCGGCTTGGTCGAGGGATAGTTCGCCCAATGCAGCTTGAGCGCACAGAGCGGGTTGGCGGCAAGGAAGGTCAATGCTTTGGCGATGCCGCGCGACATGCCGACGACCATGGCGGGATTCTTTTCGGCCACGGCCTGCATCGTTGCCAGGGAATAGTCGGGATAGACATGCCAATCGCGGCCGTAGATCTGGCGCAGCTTCAGGCCGGAATTCTCGAAGCTCGCCACGGCCGAACCCCAATAGAGCAACCCCTGCACCCTACCGGACTGAAGCGCCTGTAGCGGTGTCGCACCCATTGCGGTCGCGACGAGATCGATGTCGGTCTTTGGATCGAAGCCGTTCTCCCGCATCATCGCGTTGAGCCAGGCAAGGCCGCCGGTCGCGAGATTGAAGACACCGATCGTCTTGCCTTTTAAATCCTTCGGCGTCTTGATCGGCCCGTCATCCAGGACGACGATCGCCCAATCCGAGGTACCGATGGTCATCGCGACGCGGACCGGCAGATTGGTCTTGGCATTTGCGCTGACGATCGCGCTGCCGCTGCCAGCCGCGAAATCGGCGCCGCC
>CAYMNX010000067.1:0-1910 GCA_964391905.1 uncultured Rhizobiaceae bacterium | reverse complement strand
CTCTGCATCTTCGAATACATCTATTTCGCCCGGCCCGACAGCATCGTCGACGGGGTCAGCGTCTATGAGACGCGCAAGCGCATCGGCGCGGAGCTGGCGCGCGAAAGCCATGTTCCCGCCGATATCGTCATCCCGGTGCCGGATTCGGGCGTGCCTGCCGCGCTCGGCTATGCCGCGGAGGCGAAGCTTCCCTTCGAGCTCGGCATCATCCGCAACCACTATGTCGGCCGCACCTTCATCGAGCCGACCGACCAGATCCGCCACTTGGGCGTCAAGCTGAAGCACAATGCCAATCGCGCCTATATCGAGGGCAAGCGCGTGATCCTGGTCGATGATTCGATCGTGCGCGGCACCACCTCGACCAAGATTGTGGCGATGGTGCGCCAAGCCGGCGCGCGCGAAGTGCATATGCGCATCTCGAGCCCACCGACGACCAATTCCTGCTTCTACGGCATCGCGACGCCGGAGCGCGACAAGCTCTTGGCGGCGCAAATGTCGGTCGAGGAGATGGCGCGCTATATCGGCGCGGATAGCCTCGCCTTCCTCTCGATCGACGGGCTTTACCGCGCGGTCGGCGAGAAGCGCCGCGATCCGAACGCGCCGCAATTCTGCGACGCCTGCTTCACCGGCGATTATCCGATCCCGCTGATCGATCACGAGGCCGGCAAGGTCTTGACCCAACTCTCGCTTCTGACCGAGAACGTGTGACCAAGCGCCTCGAGGGCCGGATCGCGCTCGTCACGGGCGCCTCGCGCGGGCTCGGCGCGGCGGTGGCGAAGCGCTATGCCGCCGAGGGCGCGCATCTCATCCTTCTCGCCCGCGACACCAAGCGGCTCGAAGCGACCGACGACGCGATCCGTGCGCTGGGCGCGAGCGCGACCCTTGTGCCGCTCGATCTCCGCGAAGCCGATCAGATCGATCCGATGGCCGCGGCAATTCATCAGCGCTTCGGCCGGCTCGACGTGCTCGCGGCCTGCGCCGGCGTGCTCGGCCATCTGGCGCCGACCGGCCATATCGAGCCCGGGCTCTGGCAAGAGATCGTCGCCGTCAATCTCACCGCGAATTGGCGGCTGCTGCGCGCCCTCGATCCGCTCCTGCGGCTCTCGCTGGCGGGTCGCGCGATCTTCGCCACCTGCGAGGCCGCGCGGAGCGCGCTGCCCTTCTGGAGCGCCTATGCCGCGAGCAAGGCCGCGCTCGAAGCCATGGTCCGCTCTTATGCCGGCGAGATGGCGCAAAGCACGGTGCGCGCCAATCTCGTCGATCCCGGCCCGCTGCGCACCGATCTGCGCTTTGCCGCCTTCCCGTTCGAGGATCGCGCGGCGCTCAAGGCGCCCGAGGAAGCGACCGAGCCCTTCGTCGCGCTCGCCGAGGCGCGCTCGACCGTGAACGGCGCGCGCATCGCCCTCTGACGGCGTTGCGGCGCGCTATCGCGGCGCCTTATGCTGATGCCTCATGAGAGGAGGCTCGCATGCAGCAGCAATTGGGCGTCACCTTCGCAACCCATGACGGCGTGCCGCTGTTGGGCGATTTTTACGCGCCCGACGGCGCGGGTCCGTTTCCGGCGCTCATCGCCGTGCATGGCGGCGGGTGGCAGCTCGGCTCGCGGAGCTCCTACCAGCATTGGGGAGCCTATCTCGCGGCGCGCGGCTACGTGCTGTTCTCGGTCGATTATCGCCTCTGCAAGCCTGAGAAGAAGACCTATCCCGAGGCGGTGCATGACATCCGCGCCGCCGTCCAATATCTGCGCGGCGCCGCGACCGATCTGAAGATCGATCCGAAGCGCCTCGGCCTCATCGGCGATTCCGCCGGAGCGCATTTGGCGGCGCTCGTCGCGCTCGCGGGCGATGCGCCACCTTTCGCCGGCGCCTCTCCGGGCGATCGCTTCGCGAAAGAGAGCGCGCGCGTCAAGG
>CAYMNX010000066.1:0-2845 GCA_964391905.1 uncultured Rhizobiaceae bacterium | reverse complement strand
CGCGCCGCCGAGGATGTCGGCAATATCGTGAAGCTCGAGCATGTGAATGTGCGGATCCCGGATCAGCGCCTCTCGACGCTCTTCTATATCGCCGGGCTCGGCTACACGCGCGACCCCTATATCATGGTCTCGACCAACAATATGTGGGTCAATATGGGGACCTCGCAGTTCCATCTGCCGACCGGCGGGCCCGATGTGCTGCGCGGCATCGCGGGTCTCGTAATGCCCGATCGCAAGGCGCTGCTCGACCGCCTCGCGCGGGTCAAGGGCGAACTCCACGGCACCAAATTCTCCTACGCCGAGAGCAATGATTGCATCGAGGCGACCTGCCCCTGGGGCAATCGCTTCCGCCTGCACGAGCCCGATGAGGAGCGCTTCGGCCCGGTCGTGCTCGGCCTTCCCTATATCATCTTCGACGTGCCGCCGGGCACGGCCGAAGGCATCGCGCGCTTCTATCGCGAGGTGCTCGAGACCAATGCGTCGGTCGAGCGGAACGGCGAGGGGCCGCAGGCGCGCGTCCAGGTCGGCGCCAAGCAATATCTCCTCTTCCGCGAGACCGACAAGCCGATCCCGGCTTACGACCAACACCACATCCAGATCTATATCGCCGATTTCGCGCGGCCTTATCGCCGCCTCGGCGAGCTCGGCCTTCTCACCATCGATACGCTCGAGCACGAATATCGCTTCACCGACATCATCGATCTCGAGACGAAGAAGCCGCTCTTCACGGTCGAGCACGAGGTGCGCAGCATGCGCCACCCGCTCTATGGCCGCCCGCTCGTCAATCGCAACCCGGCGCAGACGAACACCGACTATCGCCCCGGCCATGACGCGATGGGCTATGGCATGGGCTTCGCCCGGGCTTAGGGCCCGCGTTCCATGGCGGCAAGGGGCTTCTCGCCCGGGCCGTTGACTTAACGAGTTGAGTTTTTGATCTCCACATCCCCGATGGCGGAGGGACATCGCGCTATCCCTGCCGACACTCAAGCCTTGACTGTCGACGCTCGGTAAATCTCCTCGATGCTTTGCGCCAGCACCGCATTGAACTCGGCGTCGCTCATGGAATGTTTGAGATCATCGATCAGAGCCCGCGAAAAGCTCGCGATCATACCGTGATTGGCGGCAAGGCGCTGGCAGGCAACAGCGCGCGTGTAGCCGCCAGACAGGGCCACGACCCTGGCGACGCGGTCGTGCTCGATCAATGGCCGGTAGAGATCTGGAACCTCCGGGATCGTCAGCTTGAGCATGACTTGGTGGTCGCCTTCCAAGCGGTCGAGCCGCTTGCTCAGCTCCGCAAGGAGGAGCGCCTCGGCTGCCGCCTTCTCGGGGCTCTTGATCAAGACTTCCGGCTCAAGGATAGGCACCAGCCCAAACCTCGCAATCTCAGCGGCTACCTCGAACTGCTGCGCGACGACGGCGGCGATGCCGTCGGCCGAGGCGAGGTTGATGGTGGAGCGCATCTTTGTGCCGTAGATTCCGAGCTTCACGGCCCGGGCGAGCAGAGCGTCGAGGCTGGGTATCGGCTTCATCAGCCGGACACCGTTCATCTCAGCTTCGAGCCCCTTGTCGACCTTGAGAAACGGAACGATGCCGCGCGATTCCCACAGAAAAGATGGCACAGGGCTGCCCTGCGCCTCGCCATCCATCGTAGCTTCGAAGAGGATAGCAGCTATCACTTTGTCCCCGGTAAACGGCGGCGCGGTCATGATGCGCACGCGCATCTGGTGGATGAGCCGGAACATATCCGCATCGCCGCTATAGGCAGTGTCGGGAATGCCGTATTGCCGCAAAGCGCCGGGCGTCGAACCGCCGCTTTGATCAAGCGCGGCGATGAAGCCCGGTTTCTCCGACATCTGCACGCTCATCTCGTTGTTAGCCATGGCCGTTGCCTTTCTGGATCAGATAGCGAACTGCGATCTTCACGAACGTGCGAGCCGTCTCAAACGCGCGCCCACCGCCATGTTCTCGCCTCAAATCGGCACGAAGCTCGAACCAAAGTCAAAGTAGGTACCAGCACTTATGTGGGTAGCGCGTGAGCTTGCCGGGTTCGCAATTTCAGCGCCCGGACGCGAGATGCTCGCGCGCATCAACACAACTCTGCAAAATGATTTTCATGGGAAAGGGAGGGCGAAATGTCGTCGAATTTCGGACGATTCCTCGTGACAAGTAACCTCGCCGCGGTAGCATCGATCGCCGTCGGTGTTATGGATGCCGCAACACTGCGACTGGTATAGGCTTGCTTTTCCAGCCCCCGAAAAGCGTCCGCCATTATTGGGCTGGTAGACCCGCTCAGGATTGACCTACATCAACGCCGAGCGGGCATCGTGCTGCGAGGATGGCTGCATGAAGCGACCCTCGCAAAGAATGGCGCATTGGGCGATCGCCGGCGCGCTCCTCGCCGCGCTCGCATCACTCGCCAGCCTCTCTCTGCCCCCCGAGCTCGGGGGCTATGTCGATTGGGATCACCCCCTTCTCGCGCTCCACAACGCAGAGGCCGTACTTAGCCGCCTGGTCATCTTCGCGTTGATTGGCGCGGCGCTCGCCGGATCCTGGCATCATCACAGGCGCCGGGCAGGGCGCTAACCGGCGATGCTCGACGCGCCGTCGACACCGCTTCTCGGCCTGTCAGACGCCGAAGCCGCGGCACGGCTGCATGCCGAAGGCCCCAATGAGCTGCCGACGACCGAGAGGCGCACGCCGCTGCGCATTGCCGCCGAGGTGTTGCGTGAGCCGATGTTCGCCCTGCTCATCGGCGCCGGCATCATCTATCTGCTGCTCGGCGATCGCGGCGAAGCCCTGACCCTGCTCGTCTTCGCATCGCTCTCCGTCGCTATCACTATCGTCC
>CAYMNX010000065.1:0-2706 GCA_964391905.1 uncultured Rhizobiaceae bacterium | reverse complement strand
GACCGGCGTGATTGCCGGCGCGAGCGTGGTCAGGGCCCAATCGAGCCAGCGGTCGCCACGAGCGCGGTCATGCGGATCGGCGGGAAGAAACCGGCCATGCTTTGCCGCGAGGTAGCGCAGGATCGTGTTTGATTCCCAGAGCACGAAATCATCCTCGATCAGGGTCGGCACCACCTCGTTGGGGTTGAGCTTCCTATATTCCGGCGTGTGATTGCCGCCATGCTCGAGCCCGTAAAGCTCGAGGGTGAAGGGCACGCCCATCTCGTCGAGCAGCCAGAGGACCTTCTGCACGTTATAGGAATTCGGCCGTCCCAAGATACGCAGCATCGCCACCCCGCTCATTGCACCATGGTCATGATGCCGGGTCGCTTGACCCTGTCAACCGCGCCGGATCGCCTAAGGTTGAACCGGCACGGCTTCCGTCGCGCGCGGCGCATCCTTCGCCTCGCGCAGGAGAACGATGCTGATGCGCCGGTTATGGGGTGCGGCGGGATCGCTCTTGTCGAGCGGTTCCTGATCGGCGACGCCGACGACGCGATCGATCCGGCTCGCGGGGAGGCCATCGGCGAGGAATTCGCGGCGGCTTGCATTGGCGCGGTCGGCCGAGAGCTCCCAATTCGTGTATTTCGCGGAAAGCGCGTACTGGGTCGAATCCGTGTGCCCGGTGATCGAGATCTTATTCGGCAGCTTCGCGACCACCTGCGCGACCAGGCCCAGCAGCTTCTTTGCCGGATCGAGCATCTCGGCCGAGCCCAGCGGATACATCGGCGTCTTGTCCTGATCGACGATCTGGATGCGCAGGCCCTCCGAGGTCTCGTCGATCAGCAGATTGTTGGCGAGCGACTTGAGCTCCGGCACTTCGCGCACCGCTTGCTCGAGCTGTGCCTTCGCCTCCTCGAAGCGCTTCTGCTCGCGCGCGGCGAGTTGCTTTTGAAATTCGTCGGCGGTCAGTTTTTTCGGCTGATCGTTCGTATCGTCGGTCTGACCGCCATTGCCCTCGCCCTGGTCGCTTTTGCCGGTGCTGTCGGTATCGTTGTCGGTATCATTGTCGCTGGTGTTGTCGTTATCGCCGGCCGCCTGGCGCAGCGAGCTGCGCTCGCTATCGAGGCTCGGGATGGCCAGCGACATTTTCGCGCTTCCCGGCTGCCCGATCGTGCGCCCGCCCAGCACACCGCCGGCGCCGCTATTGGAGCGCGAGGCGAGAGAGGGATCGAAGTAATCGGCGATGCCGCGCTTTTGCACGTCGGTGGTGACGTTGAGGAGCCACAGCAGCAGGAAGAAGGCCATCATCGCGGTTACGAAATCGGCATAGGCGACTTTCCAGGCGCCGCCGTGGTGAGCGCCGTGATCGCCGGCCTTCTTGACCTTCTTGATGATGATGGGGCCGGTATTGTGCTTCGCCATGGGCTAAGCCGCCGCAGGCAAATTCTCGACCGCCTCTTCGACCTCGTAGAAGCTCGGACGGACATCGGTGTTGAGCGCCTTGCGCGCGAACTCGACCGCGACCGACGGCGCATAGCCCTGCATATAGGCGAGAATGCCGGCTTTCATGCAGAGGAAGTAACGCTCCTCGGCATCGCCGCGGGCGCGGATTGCCGCCGCGATCGGACCGACGAAGCCGTAGGACAAGAGCACGCCCATGAACGTGCCGACGAGCGCACCGCCGATCAGATGGCCGAGGACGGCGGGCGGCTCGGTGATCGAGCCCATCGTATGAATGACGCCGAGCACCGCGGCGACGATGCCGAGCGCCGGCATGCCGTCGGCCGTGGCGTTCACGGCGCCCGCGACCGCATGATGCTCGGTGCGATGCGTCTCGATATCCTCGTCCATCAAGGTTTCCATCTCGTGGTGATTGTCGGTGCCGAGCGTCAGAAGGCGCAGATAATCGCAGAGAAAGGTCACCGCATGCTCGTCGGCGAGGAAAGTCGGGAAGCGTTGGAAGAGCGAGCTGTCATGGGGATGCTCGACATGCTGCTCCAAGATGAGCGCGCCCTTCGCCTTCGCGAGCTTGAAGACGGAATAGAGCATGGTGAGCAATTCGAGATAGGCGTTCTTGTCGTATCGCTCCGCCTTGAGCAGGGCGGGTACGGCCTTGATCGTCGCCGCGAGCACGGGCTTGCGATTGGAAATGACGAAAGCACCCACCGCGGCGCCGACGATGATCATCACTTCAAAGGGCTGGAACAGCACCTCGAGATGCCCGCCATTGGCGACATAGCCGCCGACCACGCTGGCGAGAACGATCACCGCTCCAATAATGACGAACATGCGCCGAAGAAACCTTCTGCAAGCCGACGAACTGCGTTCTGCAAACGCGCTAAATTGCGGTACCGGTCTTAAGATTTTCTTTCGCGGGCGGCACTTCCTGCCTACATTAAGGACGATTTTACCGAGTTGATGGAGAGGCTTAACGCCTTGTCGCGCAATTCTTCAGAGCCCTTGGGCGCTTATCCGCGGCTGCGGCTGCGGCGCAACCGACGCGACGATTGGACACGCCGCCTGGTTGCCGAGAACCGGCTTTCGCCGGCCGATTTCCTGTGGCCGGTCTTCGTCCATGACGGCGCCGAGGCGCGCGTCCCGAGTCCGTCGATGCCCGGGGTCGAGCGGCTCTCGATCCAAAGTTTGGTTAACGCCGCCGGCGAGGCCTTTGAGCTCGGCATTCCGGTGATTGCGCTCTTTCCCGCGACGCCGCCCGAGCGCAAG
>CAYMNX010000064.1:0-1930 GCA_964391905.1 uncultured Rhizobiaceae bacterium | reverse complement strand
GGCTGCGCGCGCAAGGCGCGGTGCTGAGCCTCGCCGAAAGCATCTATCTCGGCAGCGGCAGCGTGCGGAAGACGCGGCAAGTCGTGCTCGACGGCCATGTCGGCAGCAATGGCGCGATCGTCAAATGGGCGATCCGGCGCGAGACGAAAAAGCCGGCCGAAGCGGCGCAGCCGCAATTCTCGGAGGAGCTGTAGCCGTCATCTCTCGGTCACGGCGGCGGCGTATTTGTCGTACCGCGGCTCGAGATAGAAAGTGCCCTCATCGCGAGCCCCTTCTTGTGAGTTGAACGAAATGCACGCCTTTTTGACCCGCCGACATTTCCTGCGCGGCGCGAGCAGCGCCATCGGCGCGGCGCTCGCGCCGACGCTCATCGGTTGCGCCGCGCCCGGGCCACGCTGGAATAAAGACCCGTTCAGCCTCGGCGTTGCCTCGGGGGATCCGACTCCGGATGGCTTCGTCTTATGGACGCGTCTCGCGCCCGAGCCTTTGAGCTCCGATCCGGCGACGCCCGGCGGCATGCGCGGCGCAGCCGTACCGGTCGCCTATGAGATCGCGAGCGATCCCGCGATGCGCAACGTCGTGCGCCGCGGCACCGCCATCGCCGAACCCGATTTCGCCTGGTCGGTTCATGGGGAAATCACGGGCCTCGCCTCGGGGCGGCCCTATTGGTATCGCTTTGCCTCAGGCAGCGCGCAGAGCCCGATCGGCCGCACCATGACCGCGCCCGCTGCGGGCGCGCCGCTCTCGCGGCTCAAATTCGGCTTCGTCTCCTGCTCCAATTACGAGCTCGGCTATTTCTCGGCTTATCGTCACTTGGCGGATGAGGAGCCCGATCTCGCGATCTTCCTGGGCGACTATATCTACGAATATCTCAGCCATCGCGGCGTGCGCCAGCACAGCGACGGCGTCGAAGCGCATGATCTCTTCACCTATCGCAATCGCTACGCGCAATACCGCACCGATCCCGATCTGCAGCGGCTCCATGCGCAAGTGCCGGCGCTGATGACCTGGGACGATCACGAGGTGCAGAACGATTACGCCGATCAATGGTCCAGCACTTTCGAGGATCCGGCGGCATTTCTGGAGCGCCGCGCCGCGGCCTATCGCGCCTTCTACGAGCACATGCCGCTGCGCCCGAGCCGGTCGCAGCCGGCCGGCCCCCATATGCGCGTCTATGACCGCTTCGCTTTCGGCGATCTCGTCGAATTCTCGATGCTGGATGGGCGCCAATATCGCTGGCGCGAGGCGTGCTACAGCCCGCCCAAGAAAGGCGGCGGCCATCAGGAGACGATCGTCGGCTGCCCTGAATTGCTCGATCCGCGCCGTTCCTTCCTCGGCGTCGCGCAAGAGCAATGGCTTTATGACGGGCTCGCGCGCTCGAGCGCACGCTGGAACGTGATCGCGCAAGACCAGCTAATGGCCGAGCTCCGCGAGCGCGACGGCGATGGCAACATTGCCTACTGGACCGAAGATTGGAACGGCTATCCCGAGGCGCGCACGCGGCTGCTGACGCATATCCGCGATAGCAAGGTCCGCAATCCGGTCGTGATCGGCGGCGACATCCACTCCTTCTGGGCGAATGACCTGAAGCTCGACAACGACAATCCGAAGGCGCCGATCATCGCGAGCGAATTCGTCGGCACCTCGATCACCTCGCTCGGGCCGCCCTACGATATCTTCGCGAGCTGGCTGCCGCAGAACCCGCATGTCCATTTCTTCGAGAGCCGCCGCCGCGGCTATGTCTCGGTCGATCTCGCCCCCAAGCGTATGAACGTGGCAATGCGCTTCGTCTCCGACGTCACCGACCCCACGGCGACGCTCTCGACGCTCAAGAGTTTCGTCGTCGAGAACGGCCGCCCCGGGCTAAAAGAGGCGTGAGCTAGCGCGGAGCGCGCCTGCAATATTTTTATCGTCATGCCCGGCCTTGTGC
>CAYMNX010000063.1:0-17323 GCA_964391905.1 uncultured Rhizobiaceae bacterium | reverse complement strand
GAGACGAACGCCGCGCTCGCGGAATAGATTGGCAAGCATGCGGTGAACGATGGTCGCGCCGACCTGGCTTTTTATGTCGTCGCCGATGAGCGGAAGACGACGTTGCTCAAATCTCTTCCGCCAATCTGGATGCGATGCAATGAAGACCGGAATGCAATTGACGAAGGCGCACCCCGCTTCGAGCACACGCTCCGCGTACCACTCCGTCGCGCGCTGCGCGCCGACCGGAAGATAAGACACAACCACGTCCGTACGCGACCGGGCGAGAACCTGCGTGACGTCGACAATCGGCTCGTCGGCCTCAGTAATGGTTTGACGCAAGTATTTTCCCAAGCCATCGAGCGTGTTGCCGCGATGAACGGTGACTCCGGTCGGCTCTACCGTGGCAAAGCGATGGGTATTGTTAGGCGCGGCCAGAATCGCATCCGCCACATCTCGTCCAACTTTGGACGCACTTACATCGAAAGCCGCCGAAATTTCGACATCTCCGACGCGATAATCGCCAAGCGATGCATTCATCAGCCCCGGGACAGGCTCGTTGGACCGCGCGTGGCGATAGTAAGTGAGACCCTGAACGAAGGAAGATGCGCAGTTTCCGACGCCAATAATACCGACGCGAATCTTCTTTCCGCTCACAGGCCACTCCAACCGGTTTCCGGAAAAACGCGAAAACACTTTCAAGGTTCCCGGGGCATTGGATGAAAAGCGTCGGCGAATCGTTTGTCACAGCCAAGTAGAGGCTTGCCGCGGAACCAAACACTGAATGACGGTTTCAGAATGATCGGTAGTGTCTGAGTAAAGCGCGCGAGGAATCCAAATGAGTCAAGCGAACGCTACGATCAATCATGACGAGATCCGCAAATGGGTCGAGGAGCGCGGCGGCCGACCGGCACGCGTAAAACGCACCGCCGAAAAGGGTGACGAGGGAGGAATTCTTCGTATCGATTTCGGCGAGCCCGAGAAGTCGCTCGAGGAGATATCGTGGGATGACTTCTTCGAAGTATTCGACGATCGAAAGCTCGCCTTCCTCCACCAGGACCAAAAATCCGGCAGTGAACAGAGCTATTTCTTCAAATTCGTCCACCGCGACACGGTGAAGGTCTGAACCTCGTGGCAGAGAGAATATTGATCACGGGTGGCGCCGGGTTCATCGGCTGCCATCTCGCCAAGCTCTTGCTCGAGCGCGGGTATGAGGTGCGCGTGCTCGATGCGCTGATCGAGCAAGTCCACCGCCCGGGCACGAACCTCAATCCCGTTCTTCGTGATGTCGATTTTTTGAGGGGAGATGTACGAGACCCCGCGGCGGTGGACGCTGCGCTGGTTGGCGTCGACCGTGTCGTTCACCTCGCCGCGGAGGTTGGCGTCGGCCAAAGCATGTATGCGATCGATCGATATGTCTCGGCCAATGATCGCGGCACGGCTGTGCTCTTCGAGGCCCTCGTCGATAGACCCGTGCGGCGTGTGGTCGTTGCATCGTCGATGAGCATTTACGGCGAGGGTCTTTATCGCTCGCGCGACGGAAGGGCTGTCGAGGATGCGATGCGGCAACCGAGTCAGACCGGAGGCTGGGAACCGGTCGATGCCGAAGGAATGCCCCTCATTGCGGTTCCGACGCCAGAGTGGAAGCGTCCCCAACTGGCATCGGTCTATGCGTTGACAAAATATGTGCAGGAGCGCTTAACCCTGACCGTTGCTTCCGCTTATGGAATGGAGGCGGTGGCGCTCCGGCTCTTCAACGTCTATGGGCCGGGGCAGGCGTTATCGAATCCCTACACTGGCGTGCTCGCAATTTTCGCCTCACGTCTGCTCAATGGCGAGCCGGTCGTTATCTTCGAAGACGGCAATCAGCGCCGCGACTTCGTTCATGTCTCGGATGTCGCGCACGCGTTTTTTCTGGCATTGACGAAGCGCGAAGCGGCCGGCGGCGTGTTCAACATCGCCAGCGGTCGCGATAGCACCATTCACGACATTGCCCGTGCGCTCGGGCACGCCATGAACCGCGAAACTTTGCCGATCGAATTCGTCGGCAAAGCGCGCGTTGGCGATATCCGCCACTGCTTCGCGGACATCTCGCTGGCGCAGCAACGTCTCGATTATCGGCCGATGTGCGATTTGCAAGACAGTTTGGGCGAGCTTGCCGAATGGGTCGCGGCGCAACGCGCCGTCGATGGCTTTGCGGAGGCACGTCGCGAGCTCGAGACGAGGGGGCTGGTGGCGTGAGCCCAGATTCCACCGTTTCCAAGCCATTTCTTTCAACCACCCGCCCCATTCTCGTCACCGGCGGCGCGGGTTTCATCGGCTGCAACTTGGCCGACCGCCTCGCCAGCGAAGGCCATCACGTCTTGGTGTTCGATGCCCTGACGCGAACGGGGGTCGAGCAAAATCTGGCCTGGTTGAGGCAGCGTCACCCGGCAAAGGTCTCGGCCGTCATCGCCGATATTCGCGATGCCGATGCGATCGCCGAAGCGGCGCGTCGCGCTCAGGCCGTCTTTCACTATGCGGCCCAGGTTGCCGTGACGACAAGCCTTGCTGACCCGATTGCCGATTTCGACATCAACGCACGCGGGACTTTGCTGCTGCTCGACCGGCTGCGTCACCGCGCGAAGCCACCGGCTTTTATTTTCGCCAGCACCAACAAAGTCTATGGCGATCTCGCGGATGTCGATCTCGTCTGCGAGCATGACGCTTACGTGCCCCGTGACCCTTTGCTTCGCCGTTACGGGGTGAGCGAGGCCCGGCCACTCGATTTTCACACGCCTTACGGCTGCTCGAAGGGAGCCGCCGACCAATATGTGCTCGATTGGGCGCACAGTTTCGGTGTTCCGACGGCCGTTATGCGCATGAGCTGCATCTATGGGCCGCGGCAATTTGGGACAGAGGATCAAGGCTGGGTCGCGCATTTCATCCGGTGCGCCATCGCAGGAGAACCGATTACGATCTATGGCGACGGCAAGCAAGTGCGCGATGTGCTGCATGTTGGCGATGCGGTGGATGCTTATCTGGCAGCATGGGAGCGGATCGACGCCGCGCAAGGACAGGTCTTCAATTTGGGAGGCGGCCCTCGCAATGCGGTAAGCCTCTTGCAGATCATCGGAGAGATCGAGCGTCTTTTGAATTGCCGGATCGAATTGCGGCACAAGGAATGGCGCAGCGGCGATCAGCGCTATTTCGTGGCAGACACACGCAAGGCGGCTGCCGTACTGAAGCTGTCCCCGGCGCGGAGCTGGCGGCGTGGCGTCGCGGAGCTCGCCGCTTGGCTTCGACAAAGGGGCGATGCGATCGCACCCGCGGCCGTTGATCATTCCGAGGCGGCCCTGCCGGCCGAATTGGCCCCATGAGGGTGGCGCTGGTCAATCCGCAGTGGAGCTATGAGAACAGCATCTATTTCGGCTGCCGCGAGCCTCATCTTCCGCTCGAGCTGGCCTATGCGAAAGCGCTCTTGGAGCAGAAAGGCCACGACGCGCTTATGCTCGACGGCCACCTCTGGAACCGGGGAGCCAGCACGCTCGCTGAGGCAGTAACCGCCTTCGCTCCTCACGCGACCGTGGTCGCAACGGCGCCGAGCTATCTCTTCTGGCGTTGCGCTCCACCGGAACTGCGCGTGCCGCGCGAATTCCTGATGACCCTCGGTGATCGCGGCGGCGTCACCATCGCTGTCGGCCCGCATGGCTCGGCGACGCCTGGCGCGACGCTGCGCAAGCTCGGTGTCGACATGGTGGTGCGGGGCGAATGCGAAGAGGTGATCGCGGCTTGCGCCGATACCGGCTTTGATGCGCTTGTTCCGGGTACTGCCGCGCTCCGCAATGGCGCTCTCGCGTGTAGTGGCTCGATCCGGGCCGCCAGTTTCATCGATTTTCCGTCGCTTTCTTGGCCTGACGAGTGGATCGCGCGCCACCATCACCATCATCATCGGTTCGATAGGACGCCGGACGGACCGGGCGCCGAGGTCGAGGCCTCGCGCGGCTGCCCTTATTCCTGCAGCTTTTGCGCGAAAATCGATTTTCGCGACCGCTATCGACGGCGCGAGCTCTCGGCACTTCTGGGGGAGATCGATCGGCTTGTCGCCCAAGGCGTGCGTTATCTCTATTTCATCGACGAGATCTTTCTTCCGCATCGCGCGCTGCTCGAAGCCTTGGTCGAGCGCGAAGTGGTCTTCGGCGTTCAAACGCGGCTCGATCTGTGGAAGCCTGAAATGATCGATCTTCTTGGCGAGGCGGGTTGCGTATCGATCGAAGCTGGGGTCGAAAGCCTGACCGTGGAGGGGCGCGCCGCCCTCGACAAGGACTGCCGTCTCTCGACCGATGCGCTGACAGAGCGCCTCCTTCACGCTCGCCGCCGGGTTCCTTTCGTTCAGGCCAATCTCATCGCGACGGCGACGGACGATGCCGAAGCCATCGCAGCCTGGCGCGAAAAGCTGCAGCGTCACGGCGTGTGGGCCAATGACCCGGTTCCGCTCTACCCCTACCCCAGCTCGCCCGACTATCGCCGGCTCTGGGGAGAACCCGATGATCGCGCCTGGGAGCGCGCACATGAGCACTATCTCGCGCAGTTCTCTCGGCTGAGCGATATCCAAGACGACACACCGCTGCCCCTTCGCGAGCTGGAACGTTCATGCCTGCCGGCGTGAAAAAGCTGTCACGCGTCTTCATGACGACTGACGCCGTTGGCGGCGTGTGGCCTTATACGCTCGACCTCGCCCGGGGTCTCGGCGCGTATGGAATCGAGACGATCCTCGTCGTCCTTGGTCCTTCACCCGACTCGGAGCGGCGTGCGGCGGTTCGCGACCTGCCCTCGGTACAACTCGTCGATTCGGGATTACCCCTTGACTGGACGGCAGAGAGCGAGGCGGCCTTGGCGGAGGCGAATGCCGTGCTTGCCGAGATGGCTGAGGGCTGCCGGCCGGATATCGTTCATCTCAACGCGCCGGCATTGGCCGCAACCGAGCGATACTGTGTTCCGACCGTTGCTATGGCCCATTCCTGCGTCACGACATGGTGGCGCCGGATGCGACGTGGCCTTATGCCCGTCGATTTCATCTGGCGCAGCGCGGCGATGAAGCGCGGGCTCGAAGCCGTGGATGCGGTCATCGCCGCGACACGGAGCTTCGCCCGCGAATTGCAAGAAGCGCACGGTGCCGGATTTCCCGTCACTGTCATACCCAACGGGCGCAAGCCGAACGCGATTTCATCCGATAAGCAACGCCTCATCCTCACGGCTGGCCGCCTCTGGGACGACGCGAAGAATGTCCAAATCCTCGACCGAGCCGCTCAATCGATCGATGCTCCGATATTCGCCGCTGGAGCGCTGACCGGGCCCAACGGTGAAGCCGCACGCTTTCAGCACTTGCACCTCCTCGGCCCATTGGACGAGCACCACATGGCGCAATGGCTGGCCTCGGCCGCTATTTTCGCATCGAGCGCACGCTACGAGCCCTTCGGCCTCGCCGTGCTCGAGGCCGCACAGGCCGGGTCCGCGCTGGTGCTATCGGATATCGAGAGTTTCCGCGAACTATGGGACGGCGCCGCGCTTTTCGTTCCCGCGGAGGACGAGGCTGCGTGGGTCACGGCACTTCAAGCGCTGCTCGATGCGCCGCGTCGCGTCGAAATGCTGGCTGCGGCCGCGTGCGAGCGATCGCGCCGCTATTCGATCGACGCCATGGTCGCCGGAACGCTTCATGTCTATTCGCTCTTGCTCGAGAGAAATACCCCGTCGGCGCCACAGCTCAGCGAGGTCTGCTGATGCGCGTCGTCTATTTTACGCACTCCGTGATATCGTGTTGGAATCACGGCAATGCGCATTTCATTCGCGGGGTGCTGCGTGAACTCGGCGCGCGTGGTCACGAAATTCTTGTTTTCGAACCGCTTGACGGCTGGAGCTACTCCAACCTGCTGCGCGATCACGGACCCGAGGCGGTGGCGCGCTTCAAGAGCAGCTTTCAGAGCCTGACGCCACGTTTCTATACCGCCAACGCCGACGTCGAAGCGATGCTCGACGGGGCTGACATCGTCATCGTCCATGAATGGACCGACCCCTGGCTGGTCGCCGCGATCGGTCGCATCCGTCTACGGTCAGCGTTCCTGTTGTTCTTCCACGACACGCATCATCGCGCGGCGAGCGATCCAGCGGCCATCCGCGCCTTCGATCTCTCCGCCTATGATGGAATTCTTGCCTTCGGTGAGTCGCTGGCCGAGATATATCGGCGCTGGGGGTGGGGGAAGCGCGCTTTCGTTTGGCACGAGGCGGCCGATACGCGGCTGTTTCACCCGCCGCAGGCAGAGGGCGAGCGCACGGGCGCGGTCTGGATCGGCAATTGGGGCGATGGCGAACGCAGCGCCGAGCTCGCGACTTATCTTCTTCGCCCGGCCGCCACCGCCGGCCTTCCGCTCGATATCCATGGCGTGCGTTATCCAAAGGAAGCGCTGGCCGCGATCATGCAACATGGCGGGCGCTTTCGCGGCTGGATCGCCAATGCGTGCGTACCGGAGATTTACAGCCGACATCTCGCCACGGTACATGTACCTCGCCGATTCTATACGGAAATTCTGCCAGGCATTCCCACCATCCGCGTATTCGAGGCGCTGGCCTGCGGCATTCCTTTGGTTTGTGCGCCGTGGAACGATTGCGAGGGACTATTCGCCCCCGGAGAAGACTATCTGGTCGCGCGATCGGAAGATGAAATGGCTCGGCACTTGCGGGCGCTCGTGCACGATGAGGATTTGCGCGACGGGCTCGCGGCGAGCGGCGCCGCCGCGATCGCCAACCGCCACACCTGCGCGCATCGCGTGGATCAGTTGTTATCGATTGCCGACGCGCTTCAACGGCTACCGGAGAAAGGGGCAGCCTGATGCATATTGCCTTTTATGGCTCGAGTCTTCTCTCGTCCTACTGGAACGGTGCCGCCACCTATTATCGCGGCATTCTCCGCGCACTCGCCGGGCTCGGCCACCACATCGTCTTCTACGAGCCCGACGCCTATGATCGGCAGAAGCACCGCGACATCGATCCGCCCGATTGGGCCCAGGTCAAAGTCTATCCCGCGACGATCGAGGCCGTACGCGCCGCCATCGCGGAGGCGGCCGACGCGGATGTCGTGATCAAGGCAAGCGGCGTTGGCGTTTTCGATCAGGAATTGCTGGAGGGCGCTCTCGGTGCGGCGCGGCGCGAAGCGCTCTGTCTCTTTTGGGATGTCGATGCTCCGGCGACCTTGGCCGAGCTCGCGACGAGTCCCGACCATCCGATCCGCGCGGCACTCTCGCGCCTCGATTTGGTTTTGACTTACGGCGGTGGCCCGCCCGTTGTCTCTGTCTACGAGTGCTTCGGCGCGAAATTCTGCACGCCAATCTATAACGCCCTCGATCCGCAAACCCACTACCCCGTTCCGCCGGACGCGCGCTTCGATGGTGATCTTTCCTTCCTCGGCAATCGCCTTCCGGATCGCGAGAGCCGGGTGATCGCGTTCTTCCTCACCGCGGCCGAGCAGCTGCCGCAGCATCGCTTCATTCTCGGCGGGGCCGGTTGGGAAGCGCCCTCCCTGCCCCGCAACGTCGAAGCGCTGGGCCACGTCTATACACGTGACCACAACGCTTTCAACGCCACGCCTTTGGCTGTTCTGAACATTGCCCGCGAAAGCATGGCAAAGGTTGGCTATTCGCCCGCCACACGGATTTTCGAAGCTGCCGGCGCCGGTGCATGCCTCATCACCGATGCGTGGGAAGGCATCGAGCAGTTTCTTGCGCCCGAAACGGAAATCCTCGTCGCCCGGGATGGGCTCGACGTTGCGCAGCGGCTGCGCGCGCTGAGCCGCACGCAAGCACGCGCAATCGGCGAGCGTGCCCGCGCCCGCGTGACGGCGGAGCATACCTATGCACGCCGAGCGACAGAGGTCGATCAAATCCTGACGGCGCGTCTCGCCGCGAAGCGTGAAAGATTTGCCGCATGAAGCAAGGCTCTTTGCGGATTGTCGTGCTGGGATTGAGTCTTAGTTCGTCCTGGGGCAACGGGCACGCCACGAGCTATCGCGCCTTGCTGAAGGCCATGGCGGCACGCGGCCACCAGATCCTTTTTCTCGAGCGCGACCAGCCATGGTACGCCGATAATCGAGACCTACGGCGTCCTAGCTATTGTCGGCTCCGCTTTTACAGGAACCTCGCCGAGTTGCGAGGATGGCGCGACGAGATCGCTGCGGCGGACGCCGTCATCGTCGGATCCTATGTGCCGCGCGGAATCGAAGTGTCGCGCTTCGTCCAGACTCATGCGAGAGGCGTCACCGCATTCTATGACATCGATACGCCGGTGACGCTCGCGAGGCTGGAAGCCGGCGACTGCGATTATCTGTCTTCCGGCCTCATCCCCCGCTTCGATCTCTATCTTTCCTTTACCGGCGGCCCTGTCCTGCGCCGGATTGAAAAGCGTTACGGTGCGAGGGCCGCGCGGGCGCTGTATTGCTCCGTTGACGCACAACTCTATCGCCGCACGGCAGTGCGACAGCGCTGGGATCTGGGTTACCTTGGTACCTACAGCCCCGACCGTCAGGAAAAGCTCGAGCGGCTTCTCCTCGAGCCGGCGCGCCGCGCTCCCGACAAGCGCTTCGTCGTGGCCGGCGCCCAGTACCCGCGCGATATCGCATGGCCGGCAAACGTAGACCGGATCGAGCACCTCCCGCCAGCGCGCCACGCTGATTTCTATTCGAGCCTCCGCTGGACTCTCAATTTGACTCGCGCTGACATGATCGAATTGGGGCACAGCCCAAGCGTGCGCCTCTTCGAGGCAGCGGCCTGCGCGACGCCGATCATCTCTGATTTCTGGCCCGGCCTCGAAGAAATCTTGCGCCCCAATCGGGAGATTTTAGTCGCCGACAGGACGGAAGACGTGATCGCCATCCTGGCGCAATCCGGCTCGCTTCGGCTTTCCATCGGCAGAGCAGCGCTCCGGCGCGTGCTCGCAAAACATACGGCGGCTCACCGCGCCCGCGAATTCGAAGCCCACATCATTGAGGCGCGCGCTCGAACCGCCCGCGAGACGGCGGATGCTCGATACCGGAAATCGGGTGTTACCCTGGCCACCGGGGGAAACCGACTTGCCTACTGATCAGTCAGCCGCGCCCTGCGCCGTCGGCGACGGTGACGCGCTCCGGGGCCAACCACTGCAAGAGTGGCAAACATAGCCACGGCCGCGAGCGCGGAAGCTTTGAAACGGTCGGGATCGGAAAGGTCAAAGCGCATAAGGAACCAACGCGCGGTCCATTATGTCACCCACGCACTGGGGGCCGTACAATAGAGATGATGCCTAGCTCGCACGGTATTTTAGCTTTCTCGCGCAATCAACAATTCGTCGGTGACGGGCCTGCGGTTTGCGGCGTGACCACATTGGCGCCATTGGTGGGATTGGTACCGCGCGTTGTCGCGGTCACACCGGAATTGCTCGGAATATCGCGCGAAGTGTTGCTGCTTCCATTCGCCATCGAGGATGTGCTGCCGCTCCCGCAGGGGAACGCCGCGGATCGGCCTGTTGGCGATGAACCTGGTGGCACATTTGACGGAGCAGCCCCCGTCGCTCCGTTCATGATGCCTGGGCCACCAGCGCCCGTCGATCCGGTTGGCGCGCCGCTTGGCGCCGTTTGCGCGAGGGAAATCGATGCAAGGCTCACGACAGCCGCCGTCAATAATACCTTTGTGATCAAGGGCATCGCAGACTCCATCAAACGGAAAGGGTTGCCGCTTGGTCTCACAATGCGCGGGCGAGGGAGCAGGTTCCTTTAACGAACGTGATCTGCCGCCAGGCGACGCGGGGCCTAGCCGCTTTTTCCGGTTATGACGGAACCTCCTTCGATGGGCACCATTCTTCAAAAGGAATTCAGGTACGACTCGCAAGCGGCCCTGCGGTCGACGAGCTGCTCGATCACGCGGCGATCAAGACGTTGCGGCAAGGCGGCGCGGTAAAGGTGCTGCCGAAGGCGGAGATTCCGCGCGGTTCAGCCATGGCAGCCATCCTGCGCTTCGCAAGTTGAGGCTCCATGGATCGTCCGCTCGAGATTACCTTTCATAATTTTTTCGGCTCCCCGGCGCTCGCGGCCGAAATTCGCGAGCATGCGGCTCATCTCGAGAGGTTCTTCGATCACCTTATCGGATGCCGCGTCGCCGTTGAGCTCCGGCATCAGCCGCATCGCAAGGGGAATATTTTCGAGGTGCATATCCTCATACATTTTCCCGGCGCCGAACTTGCGGTGAGCCGGGAACCGCACCGTCCGAAAGAGCGATATGCCTCTCCGACGTCCACACTTCCTTGCGTGACGCATTCAAAGCTGCGCAATCGCAGCTCGTCGCCTTCAAGAAGCAAATCCGTCGCGAGGTGAAGCCTCATCCCGCGCCGGTCGCGGGAGAGATCACCGAGTTGTTTCCGGAACGGGATTATGGGTTCCTTTTGACCGCGGAAGGCGGCCAGCTCTACTTCCACTGCAACAGCGTGATGAATGACGACTTCGACAAGCTGAAAATCGGGGATCGCGTGCAGTTTGTCGAAGCAACCGGCGACACGGGACCAACCGCGAACAAGGTCTGGCTCGCCGCCGAGCCTACCTCCTAGGAGGTCCTTCTCGCGCCCAGGGGAACCCGCGTCGTCGCCGCGAATTGTGAAAGGACAATCACGGAGTTTTTCATGGCCAGCGATCACCCCACCAGCGAGCACAACGTAAAGCCGCCGCTTCCTCACCAAGAACAGAATCCGCCGGGAAGGACGGAGGCCAATCGACCGCGCCCCGATCATGGCGAGGAGAGCTATCGCGGCAATGGCCGGCTGCTTGACCGCGCGGCCATTATCACGGGCGGCGATTCGGGCATCGGTCGCGCCGTCGCCATTGCCTTTGCGCGCGAAGGCGCGGACGTGCTGATCGCCTATCTCAGCGAGCACGACGATGCACGGGAAACCGCGAGTTGGGTCGAAAAAGCCGGTCGAAAGGCGGTCACCGTCGCCGGGGATGTTTCCGATCAGGCACATTGCCGCAACCTGATCGACCGTGCCGTCAAGGAGTTCGGACGCCTCGATATTCTCGTCAATAATGCCGCGATGCAGCGGAGCTACGACGACATTGCGGATATCAGTGCAGAGGAGTGGGATCGCACCTTCCGCACCAACATCTACAGCATGTTCTACCTCTCGCAAGCGGCCGTGCCGCACATGCGTCCCGGCAGCGCGATTGTCAACACCAGCTCGATCAACGCCAAATCGCCAAATCCGACGCTGCTGCCCTACGCTACCACGAAAGGCGCGATCGCGACCTTCACTGCCGGCCTCGCGGCGCTTCTCGCGGAAAAGGGCATTCGCGTCAATTGCGTGGCACCCGGCCCGATCTGGACCCCGCTTATCCCGTCGACGATGCCGCCGCGGCAGGTCGAAAAATTCGGCAGCAATGTACCGCTCAAGCGGCCGGGTCAGCCGGCGGAATTGGCCGGCGCCTATGTGCTTCTCGCGTCGGATGAAGGCAGCTACATGACCGGAGCGCTTCTGCCGATTACCGGCGGAAGACCAATGCTCTAGCCCCCGGGCTATGGAATACGCTCCGTAAGGCTATCGGGAAAGCTTTCCGCGATCCAATCCGTAACGTCTTGCGAAAACCCGTGTACGACCGCTTCGCGTGCGGTCTTGATCACCACAAGACGGTCCCGCTCGGCGAGTAGCGGCACGAGCCCCGAACGGATTTGCTCGGCCGCGAGAGCGCCTTCCCCGACCCAGAATTGGGGCAGAAGCTCTCGCGCGGAACTGAAATTCTGCCGCATCCAATTCCCAATCGCGTCGCGATTGGATTGGGGCGAAATCAGATCGAATTCGATTACGTAGATCATTGCTCGTCCTTTTGAATCGCTACCCCACGCGGCGATGAGCTGCGGGAGAGGATGGCACGTCCCGCATGCATGCCGCGCCATAGCTCCTCGCCATAAGGGATCACCTCGAGCATGGCGATGGCGCTCAGGAGCGCGAGGATGTAACCCAATGGCAGCGGCGTCCGCTTCCACGTCAACGAAAATTGGAGAGGCTCCGCATCGAGCCCAATGAGGGCCAGCGCCTGACGCCAATGCAGCACCAACACGAAGCTCAACGCCATGAAGGGGATCGCACCGAGATAATCATGAATATGCTGCTCGGTAGCCGTCACATGCCGTCGCGGCAAGGCGAAGCGCAGATCCCAATGACTGGTAAACTCATGAGCAATAAAAGCGATCAGCATGAACGCAATGACAAGGCCAGTTATCTCGAGAAAGAGCCCGAGCAGCACGGCAGTCCCTGCTTCCGCCAGCATGAGGAGATGGATCGCCGATTCCTTTGGGCCGCTCGTCGCCTCGATATGTGTTCGACGATGGCAAAGCCAATCGGCAATGCCGGCCAAGAGCCAGAGCGGCAAAATGATGTAGAGCAGGTAGAGTCGCGTGAATTCTTCTGCATTCACGACAGGGCACACCGCTGCACGATTGATCACCTTTCAACCAATCGCGCTTGCGTTGGTTCCGCTGACCGTCATGGGGCACGACGCCGTTCTGGAACGCGGCACCTCAACGGGCGTTGAAGCTGAACATCGTAAATCGTTGTCTGTGACGACGGAGTATAAAAGAATGCCTCGAATCGCTCGCAAAGCAGTCGTCGCTTTCGCCATTCTACTGGTTGTGGATGTGGCACGGGCCACACCACCACAGCCACCGGTCCCGACGGCGGAAGCGCCAGCCATGGGCGGCAAGCCGCAAACTAAGCCTTCTCCGCCAGTGATCGGGCTCAGGCCCAACGAGTTTCTGGTGTCGCAACTGGTCCATGCCAGCGTGCGGAAAAGCGATGGCCGCTCCGAACTCGGGGTGGTGAAGGGGATCCTCCTCGATGTCGATCATGGCCGAGTTCGATCGGTAATCTTGACGCTCGACGCCTTCTCGGGGCGCATGGTGGAGCTTGGTATTTCCAACCTTGTGGCGCAAGGACAGCCCAACCCTTATTTCACGACCGGGCTCAGCGCATCGGACCTCGCCAAGCTTCCCGCGGCTGCCGATGCCACTTCGACATCAGGGATCGACGTCGAAAAGAACATCTTGCGCCGCGACGTAACGCTGAGCGACGGGACAAGTGCTGGCAAGCTCGTCGATCTTGCGATCGCTCAGCAGAGCGGCACGATCGACTTTGCGCTGATACAACCCCAGAGTAATGGCGGCCTCGGTACCGCCAATACCCCGCATGCGGTCGTGTGGAAGAAAATCGAGGGCGCGGGCACCGACGCGACACGCGCACTGCGTTTGACCGTCGATCGGTATGGTCTGGCGCAGGCACCACTCTATGGCCTCAAAGCCGAGGAGCGGAAAGGGGATCGCGAGATTGGTCGGCAAAGCGGCGCGACACTGCCCCCGCCTCCCTAGCTTGCGCGAGGCTGGAGGGAGCATCGCGTCGCGCTATCTTCTCGGAATATGACTTTCACAGCGACGAGCCCTAGTCCATTATAATCGATCGAAGATCGCGATAAGCGGCGAGCAGGAGGCGCCGGTGCGATATGGTCGAGTTTTGTTGGATGTCGTCCGGCGAAAAATAGTAGATGGCGTCGGTGCGCTGCTCGGAGTTCAGCGCTTTCATGAGGCGGTCCGCTTCGCCTTTCCACAACGGCATGCAATCCTTCTCATTCTCGCGCTTACCTTGTGCGTGGCCGCGATCAACTCTGTCGAGCCGTTGATCCTGAAGCTCATCTTTGACGAGCTCGGCGGCGCGCGGCGGGTCAAAATCGTGGCCGAGGGCGTGGCCATTCTCGCCGGCTTTGCCGTGGCGCGCGAGCTGCTCGACGGATCCTCCAACTGGCTGACCTGGCGCACGCGCATCGGTCTACAATACGCGCTACTCGAAGCGACCGTCGGCAAGCTCCATCGGATGCCGCTGCAAATGCAACGCAGCGAAGGAGTCGGCGCGATCATGACCCGACTCGATCGCGGCATCCAAGGATTCGTCGGGGCCGTGGCCCAAATTCTGTTCGGCGTTCTGCCGGCGGTCGTGTTTCTCGCGATCGCAATCTGGATCATGCTCGATCTCGACTGGCGGCTTGCGGCGCTCGTCCTTGCCTTCGCGCCGCTTCCGGCGCTCATCGCCGGAATCGCCGCCCCCGAACAGACCCGTCGCGAGAAGACCCTCCTCGATCGCTGGGCCAAGATTTATTCGCGCTTCAACGAAGTGCTGTCAGGAATTCTGATCGTTCGCAGCTTTGCGATGGAGGATGTCGAGAAGGATCGTTTCCTGCAGGATGTGACGCAAGCCAATCGGGTCGTCATGCGCGGCGTTGCGACGGATGTGGGCTATGGCGCTGCAAGCAATCTCGTGGTGGCACTGGCGCGGCTCGCGGCGATTGGTTTGGGCGCATCGCTGGCCCTGCAGGGCGCGATTACGGTCGGAACGATTGTCGCTTTCCTCGGATATGTTGGCGGCTTGTTCGGGCCCGTGCAGGGCTTGAGCGGCTTTTACCAAAGCCTTCGCAAGGCGAGCGTGTCGCTAAACGAGATCTTCGGCATCTTGGATGTGCAGGAGCATTTGGGAGATTCGCCGGACGCGACGGAATTTGCGGAAATTCGCGGCGATGTTGTTTTCGAGAATGTGCGGTTTCGCTATGGCATCGCCGGCCATCCGCTTCTCAATGGCATCAGCCTCTCGGTGCGACACGGCGAGATGGTCGCGATCGTTGGTCCGAGCGGTTCCGGCAAGACAACGATGATGGCGCTCCTGATGCGCTTCTATGATCCGATCGAGGGTCGTATCCTCATCGACGACCGCGATCTTCGTACCATCAAGCAAAGCTCGTTACGTCGCCATATCGGCGTGGTCTTACAGGACACATTGCTGTTCAACGACACGATCCGCGCCAATATCGCCTATGGCCGCCCCGAAGCGACCGACGCCGAGATCGAAGCTGCCGCGAAGGCAGCCAATGCCGACGTTTTCATTCGCCGTCTGCCGGATGGGTACGGCACGACCGTCGGCGAAAGGGGCAGCCTGCTCTCCATCGGTGAGAGACAGCGGATCACGATTGCCCGCGCCCTCCTCAAGGATCCTCCCATTCTTATCCTCGACGAGGCGACGTCCTCGCTCGATGCGGAATCAGAGGAATTGGTGCAAGAAGCGATCGAAAGGTTGATGCGCGGCCGCACCATTTTCGTGATCGCGCATCGCCTCTCGACCGTGATCAACGCAACCCGGATCGTTGTTCTGAAAGAGGGTCGAATTGCGGAATGCGGAAGCCACGCTGAATTGATGCACTTCAACGGCTACTATGCTGCACTGGTCCGTCGCCAGCACCGCGGGCTTTTGTCGAACGACACTTTTTCCCCGAGCGGGGCCTGAATGGGAGCAGCAACCGCTTGCTCCCTATGCAGCGCCGCATCCGGGAACCGGCCGCCATTTCAAGTTTCGCTCGCGCGCACGAAGCACAGTATCCCGAGTTGCGGTGTCCAGCACACGACGGCACGACCGACAGGGTTGTCGACGCGCTGAAGAATCTTCTCCGGCGGAACAACGACCCACCGGTCATTGATGAAGACCTCGTAGGAATCGGCGCGGGTGCGATAATCGACGGCGCGACAATCGGCCATCGAGCAACAGGACGCGCCATTATCAGGCTGTCTCAAACTTTGGAACCACGGCGCCAAAGTCGGATCAGCATTGTCGGGCGGGCGCGCCTCGCTTGCCCCAGCCAGACATGTCAACATCAAGGCGAAAGCAAGCCTCTGCATCATGTGAACTCGGTTGCCAGGATGCGAACGATGGAGCCGCCACGATGGTTCCGACGCAGTATCGCCCGCTGCTCTCCCAGCTATGACGCGCCTGCGGCTCGCCGCGATTGTCCTGAATTTTCAGCGATATGCTCGCGCGCGGCCGGTGTCGCGCTTTCGATGGCCAACGCCGCGGTCAGAGCCTTGCGATGCAGTTCGAGGCAGACCAAATCTTCGAAGAAATGGTTGTTCGGCGACAATCGATCGATCAGCCGCTCAACGACACGCAACTCACGTTCGATTTCATTTTTTGACGACATCATCGCCACCTCGCCTCTGCTGAGCAGTTACTCTCACGCGGCGAAACGGCGAAAGCGTGGCAAAAATTGACAATTACACGGGTAGTGCGGACGGAACCGCATGATCCATTTCGTGTTCAATGAGAAATAGTGGGAGGTGTTCATGTCCGCCTACTTCATCGCTCACCGGCGTCGCATTACTGATTCCGAAACGCTCAAGAACTACCACGATGTCGAAATGAGTCTTCAGAAATTCGGCGGGAGCGTGCTCGCTCGCTCAGATGCGTACAAAGTCCTCGAGGGCAATTGGCATCCCGGGCGCAAACACGACGATTCGCAGCCGGAGCGGATCACGGTGATCGAGTTCCCCGATATGGCGAAGCTCGAGGCTTGGTATAATTCCGCCGATTACGCAACGCTGAAGAATATCAGGACGCATAGCGCCGACTTCGACGCCATCGCCGTCGAAGGAGCATAGGTTACCAATGCGAATAAGCACGGCCCGCGCTTACCGTTGAGGCGTGAGCGAAAGGCAGCGTTCGAAAGGGCGGGCGACGGCGAAGCAGTGAGCCGCCGTTACGAGCTCCTCGCGGCCATGCATGATTTCGAGCAGCATCACCAGCTTCCTGAATAACGGGTCCGGCAAGCCGGCCCTTTTCGCGCTGAAAAGAGAGCGCAAAACGCAACCCCGGCAGCGCTGACGGGCATTTCACATGAGGCTCGCTCGGCGCGGTCGGTGACAGGCGCTCGGCTTGGTGTCGTACCGTCGGCCCTGGCTATTCCCGCGCCGCGACCGGTTTTTTGACGACACCGTTCGTTAAGTCTTTGCGCAGGCGGTGAAGCTTATTGCAGCCTGATCCGTAGCGACACGGAACCGGAGGTCGGTTCATCGGTTGAGAAATCACTTGGTCCACTCGCCGGCGGCCGCCGGAGCGGGAGATTACGGCATGTCCGATCGCTCTGACGTCGCGCAACGCACCGACGGTGCCGCGCGCGAACCGCCCCGATCGGATGCGCCGGAGCGCAAGCGCGACGAGAATTTAGAGGCGGGGCGGCCGCGCGCAAGCGATGGGCAGAAAGATGAGAAGGACGGCAAGCACTCAGAGCGCACACGGTGGCCGCTTATCGCTCTCGGCATTCTGGTCGTTATCGCGGCGATCGGGGCGACGATCTATTGGTTTCTTACCAAAGACCAAGTGAGCACCGACGACGCCTATACCGATGGCCGTGCCGTGATGATCGCGCCACACGTCGCGGGCTATGTCGCGATTCTGGCGGTCAATGACAATCAATTCGTTCACAAAGGCGATCTGT
>CAYMNX010000062.1:0-2406 GCA_964391905.1 uncultured Rhizobiaceae bacterium | reverse complement strand
GGCGATCGCCTTCGCCTATGGCGGTTGCGCCTATGCGGTGATGATGGCGACGCCCGATGATCTCACCGATTTCGCGATCGGCTTCAGCTTGACGGAAGGCATTGTCGCGGGCGGCGACGACATCGAGAATATCGATATCGTCGCGAGCGAGAACGGCATCGCGATCAACATGACGCTCGCGGCGCCGCGGATGGATGCGTTCTGGGAGCGGCGGCGCTTTCTGGCCGGGCCGAGCGGCTGCGGGCTTTGCGGCATCGAGAGTCTGGAACAGGCGCTGCGCCGGTGCCGGCCGGTCGCGACCGACCTCCGCGTCTCCGCACCCGAGATCGACGCTGCGATCCAGTCGCTGCGCCCGCGCCAGGTGCTGAACCAGCGCACGCACGCGGTACACGCGGCGGGTTTTTGGCAAAGCGGCCGCGGTCTCCTCTTCTTGCGCGAGGATATCGGCCGCCACAACGCCGTCGACAAGCTCGCCGGCGCCGTCGTCAAAGCGCGCGCCGCGGCGGCGCAAGGCGTGCTCGTCCTGACGAGCCGCGTCTCGGTCGAGCTGATCCAGAAGGCCTCGTTCCTCGGCGTGCCCATTATCGCCGCGGTCTCGGCACCGACCGCGCTTGCGATGCGTATCGCCGATGCGGCCGGCATGACGCTGATCGCCATCGCGCGCGATGACGGCTTCGAGATCTTCACCCATGCCGAGCGCATCATCGCGCAAGGATGCGAGACCGCCGCCTAATCGCCGGCGACGGCGCAAGCGCGGGCCCACGCTACGCCTTCCTACGATCTATAACGACAAAACACGCTGCTCATCGGAAAGGCTCGATCGAACTGCCCTGCTTGGCGGCTCATCGCTTCTGAAGCTCTACGCCGGAGGCTACTGCGGTTCGTGCCGTTTCGACGTTAATGCGAGGAACTGCGAAGAAAGTCGGCCAACGGCTCCGCTTCCCCTTGGTCTTTCCTCAACATGAGGCCATACTCGCGATATGGCAGTTCTCAATGCTCACCTAAGCGCCGAGGAACTCGAATCCCTCCGCGAGGTCTCTAAGGGTCCGACGCAGCGCACCATCCCGCCACAGCACAGGGCTCACCTGATTGATCTTGCTTTGATTTACCAGGGAACAACTGGTCTGGGTGTCACCCTTTGGGGCAGTCCCGCTTGGACCAAGGAAAATAATGATCACAACATGATGTTTTTCTGACCCTTGACCGCAAGGCTCGCCTCCGCATGCTGAAGCAGAAATCATGGGGATTGGCTTGATGACATATTTCGTCACGGCAGACACGAGAAGCGGGGAAGAGACAAAGCGCACTAAAACTCCAACCATGGCGCTTGCGTGGGCGCGAGAACTCCACGAACGCGGAGCAACGAAAATCCGTATCAGCGACGAGGAGCGGACATATTCCGAAGCGGAACTTGAGGAACTGATCAGGGCTCGAAGGGACTAGGAGCACAATTTGGCCGGTAAGATGACGGCGGCGATCGGACGCCTCGATTCAATCTGCGATCTACTCCATCGAATGGTCACCATCGGGGAGGAAAAGAACTGGCCAGCGGATCTCCTCAACGCGGCCAAGCAGCTAGCCAAGGATGTCACGGATCGCACAGGCGCAATCGACAGCGCTGACGTTGATTCAATCGATCGTCTCGCTGCCGAAGCCAATACAAGCATGCCGAACGATTTTGCCGCTTTTGGCAAGGCGCTAGCACGCGACCTTGCGAATTCCATAGAGTGAGACAGCGCGGGAGGAAATCGCGACAAATCAGGATCGGAACCGGAGCTATGGAGGTACTGGAAACAGTAACGTTTTGCCTTGTAAGCGCGCCTTATCGTCCCCACTTCATAATAAGTGCGATAACAGGCTTTTACGGCCCGAGAGGATGCGAACCTCCCCGCCGAAGGGAGAATGCAGTGTCCTCGTGGTTTGGCCTTCCGATCGCTTTTCGAATTTCTTTCGCCGTAGCCATCGTCGTATGCGCTCTGCATCGCGCATACACCTGATGAAAGCTGCCCGACGGCTCCAAACCGAGAACAAAATAGCAGAGTTGCGTGACCGCCTTAGATACACGCTTGATCGAGTTGAGCGGTCCCTAATTCGCCGGGAACTGATGGTTGAGATTGCGATACTGGACGAGCTTGGCGGTCAGCCTGACCGTAAGAGACAATCTAGGCCAAGATCGACGAGTTGGGATGGGGCTCTAACTGCCGTGGTCTTCATCAAACGCGCTTGAGTTAATTGCGGCTGTCTTCTGGTCGTTGGCCTCCCTGCATCTTGAGCTTTTCATCCTGATCTGATCGGACACAGATCGACAAAGCAAAGGACGGTTTCGTCCATGCGACCTTCGGTCGACCAGCGCGCAGCAGCCTTACATTTACGTGAGATGGTAGCGCCTTTCGACAGGCTCGCCCT
>CAYMNX010000061.1:0-6370 GCA_964391905.1 uncultured Rhizobiaceae bacterium | reverse complement strand
CGGGCGCGCTCAAGATCCAGGGTTGCGGCTCCGAAAGTGACGGGCTCCACATCTATGCGCTCGGCGGATCTATTTTCTTCTACAACGCGATCATCGACGGGCTCTCAGTCGAGGGCGTGGGCGCCGACGGTCTCGTCTTCGAAGGCAATGTCTTCGAAACCACCATCATGAATTCCTACTTCGAGGATTGCGGTCGGAACGGCGCGACCTTCGCCCAGTCCAAGGGCGGTGTCTGCTCGGCGATCCTCTTGATCGGCTGCTATTTCAGCCAGAACGGCAATTACGGCATGTGCGCGACCAATTTCGACGCCTATTACGGTGGCACGACGGATGTTCGCGTGTATGGTGGCTACTGCCGCGACAATCAGAGCTATGGCTTCTATTACAATAACGGCACTTCGGGCGGCATCGAGCAAGTCGGCTTCGAAAACAATTGCAAGAGCATGGGGCCGGGCTCGGCCAACGGCGCGCATGTCTACGGCCTCGTCGCCGTCATGATGCGTGCATGCTCGGGCTATAACGAATACGGTGGCGCCACCTATCTTCTGAACGGGTGGTTCTCGGGTTTGACCTATCTCGAGGGCTGCAGCCAGAGCGCCGGCGGCGCCATGGCGCAGACCGGAAAGTCGCGCCTCGTCAATGTCAACGGCAACAACGCGGGGCATGTGCTGATGGTCGCCTGCAACGGCGGTATCGATGTCGTGAGCGGCACCGCTTGCACCTGGGAAGCACAGAATTGCTCAGGCACGAGTCCGTTGGGCGCGCTCAACCTGCGCGCCACGCTCTCGACCGCACGCTGAGGCGACGAACGAGCCGGCAATTTGCCGCGGCGTTTTCCGTTTTTGCTTGCTGTTGAACATCTCGGTCGAAAGAGCAGAGGCGGCTCCGTGGGAGCCGCCTCTGCTGCATTATCGAGCACGAAAGACGAGCCTTACCCGGTACCGAAGCTCTGCACCAGGCTTCCGGCAACGAGATACCAGCCGTCGACGAGGACGAAAAAGATCAGCTTGAAGGGCAGGGAGATCGTCACCGGCGGCAGCATCATCATGCCCATCGACATGAGGATCGAGGCGATGACGAGATCGATGATGAGGAAAGGGAGAAACAAAAGAAAGCCAATCTCGAAGGCGCGCCTCAGCTCGCTGATCATGAAAGCCGGCACGACGACGCGCAGCGGTATGTCCTTGGCGTCTTCCGCGGTATCGACCTTCGCCATCCCGGCGAAAAGCTGCAGATCCTGATCGCGGACATTGTGCATCATGAAATCGTGCAGCGGCGCCGTGGTGCGCTCGAAGGCTTGCTCCTCCGTGATGCGCTCGGCGATCAATGGCGCGATACCATTGTTGTAGGCGGTCTCCAAGGTCGGCGCCATGACGAAGCCGGTGAGAAAGAGCGCGAGGCTGACAAGGACGTAATTCGGCGGCGTCGTTTGCGTTCCGAGCGCGTTCCGGAGGAACGAGAGAACGACGATGATGCGCGTGAACGAGGTGACTGTAATGAGGATGGCCGGCGCAAGGCTTAGAACCGTCAGCAGCATCAAGAGCTGCACGATCCGGCCCGTGGCGCTGCCGCCACCGCCGCCGAGATCGAGCGTCAAGGATTGAGCGAATGCCGGCTGCGCCAGGAGCAGAAGGAAAAGCGGAGCAACGACGGCAGCAAGAGCAAAACAACGCTTCATGATGGCGAGCCCGGTACCATGTCGGCGAATTCGCTTCCGGGCTTCTCGGCCGGCATGATGCCGGTTTCGATAACGATGTCGTTATTGATGCCCAAAAGCAGAAGATGTTCGACGCCGTCGCGCTTCAGGAGCACGAGACGGCGCTTGCCATCGAGCGGCAGCACTTCCTGGAGCGCCAGCCGGCGTTTGCCGCGCGGCGTGGCGAGCCGGCCGCCGAGTCCGAGGCGCTTCGCGATCCAGGCGACAGCCAGGATCAGCGCCAACACGACAAAGAGCGCGCCGACGACGCGCCAGTAGATGTCGCCCATCAGATGTTTCTCCGGCCTGTGCCATAGGCGTCGAGGGCCTGTCGCGCCACAGCGGCGTCGTGTTGACGGCGAAGATCGGCTTCAAGCCCGTCGAGATCGTTTCGCAACGCCTCGACCGTGACGAGGACATCCTCGCGCAGATTGGGCGCGGCATTCTTTGCCGCATCGATCAGCAGCACGACTTTTGCGTCGAGCCCCGATAATTCGATCATCGCCCCGCCAGCGAGCGCGGCGCGGGTGCGGGCGATGGCGCAGCGCAAATCGGCAAGTTGGTCGAAGAGGGCCGGCGCCGTCATGGCGTCCGCTCGCGCTCGCCGGCGGGAGCGGGACTCGCCTCGAGGACGGCAAACAGAACCTCGGCGACTACGGCAAAGGCGGCGATCGGAACCTGATCGGTGATGCGGAGCGCCGCGAGTAGGGCGTTGAGATCGGCGTTTTTACTGAATTTCATGCCATGTGCTTGAGTAAGTTCGAGAAGGCGCGACGCCACCTTTTGCCGGCCCGCATCGGCGGTAGAACTCGGTTGAAGGGGGTGGGGCAAGTGGTTAATCCCGGCGTCGTTCGTTGCGCCGGATGTTCTCTCGACTATGGTTAACGTTTACTTGCCGGGCCAGCGCGCTCAATGATTTTCCCCTGAGCGAGGCACGCGTTTTACCCATTGTTAAGGTAAACGGCGCGATCATCAGGCCCATGGATATCTCGCGCATACCGCTGTTCGAAGCCATCACGCGGCGCATGGGCTGGCTGTCACAGCGCCAGACCGTGCTGGCCGAGAATGTCGCAAACGCCAACACGCCGGGCTACAACGAGAAGGACCTCAAGGAGCCGGACTTCCGCGGGCTGCTCAAGGGCGCGGAGTCGGTCGTCCATATGGTGTCGACCAATCCCGCTCACATCACGACGCGGCCGGACGGTCAGATCGACGGCACCTATGATACGACCACGGACCGTACGCTGAACGGCAATGGCGTGTCGATCGAGGCGCAGATGATGAAGGTGTCGGAGAACGCCGCCGACTATACGCTGACGACGACGCTCTATAAGCAGCACATGGCGATGATCAAGATGGCGCTTGGCGGCGGCAGCGGTAGCTGATGAAGAGAGGCACGAATGGAACTCGATAAATCTTTCGCGATCGCCTTTTCTGGCATGGATGCGCAAAGCGAGCGCCTCAAGGTCATCGCCGAGAACCTCGCCAATGTCGATTCGACCGCCCAGACGCCGGGCGGCGATCCCTATAAGCGCAAGATCATCAGCTTCCAGGACACCTTCGACCGCACGCTTGGCGTCGACAAGGTCAAGGTCGCGGGCATCAGGACCATCGATGAAGGCCTGGGACGGCGCTATGAGCCCGGCCACCCCGCTGCCGATGCGAGCGGCTATGTGACGACCTCCAACGTCAACTCCATCACCGAATTGATGGACATGCGCGAGGCGGAGCGAAGCTACGAGGCCAATCTCAACGTCATCGACGCGGCCAAATCGATGCTGAGTCGCATCATCGATCTGCTGCACGGCTAAGTCTTTTTCGAAGGAACATCATCATGGCCATCAATCCCGCGAGCGCCGCCAGTGCCTATGCCAATGCCAATCGCATGGCGCAAAGCGCCGCACCCGGTGCCGGCGAGGATTTCGGCCAATTGCTGCACAAGGCGGCCGCCGGATTCGTCGGCACGCTCGACAAGAGCGAGCAGGCGAGCTTGCAGGCGGTCACGGGCAAGGCCGATCTCACCGCCGTCACCGAAGCGGTGACCAATGCCGAGATGGCGTTGCAGACCGTGGTCGCAGTCAGAGACCGAGTCATCTCCGCCTATCAAGATATCCTGAAGATGCCGATCTGAGGGCGGGAAGGGATAGCGAGATGACGCCCGCCGATGCGATGACGGTTGCGCGCGAAGCGATCTTCGTGACGCTGAAGCTCGGCGCGCCAGCGATGATCCTGGCGCTCGTCGTCGGGCTGCTCGTCTCTCTGTTTCAGGCCTTGACCCAGATCCAGGAAATGACGCTCACCTTCGTCCCGAAGATGTTGGTCATTTTGCTGTCGCTGCTCCTCTTTCTTCCTTTCATGCTGCAGACCCTCACGTCCTTCACGCAAGGGCTGATGGAACGCATCATCGCCGGCTGACACGGGAAGGCACGCCTTTGCCGCTTGCGCAATTCCTGCCGGCCAATCTCTTCGCCGCGCTCTTGATCTTCGCCCGCATCGGCACAGCGATGATGCAGCTGCCGGGGTTCGGCGAGGTCTATGTGCCGGCACGCTTCCGGCTGCTCCTCGCTCTCATTCTCTCGGGTTTGCTGCTGCCGATCCTCGCACCGATGCTGCCCGGCCTGCCCTCGAGCCCCTCCGCGCTCTTCATCGTCCTCGGCAGCGAGCTGGCGATCGGCCTCTTCATCGGCACCTTGGCGCGGATCATCCTCTCGGCGCTCGAAATGGCGGGGCAGGTCGTGTCGTTGCAAGCCGGGCTTTCGGCCGCCCAGATCTTCAATCCGCTCCAGGCGACGCAAAGCCCCATTCCCTCGACGCTCTACAGCATGCTCGGTGTGCTGCTGATCTTCCTTACCGACATGCACCATCTAATGCTGCGCGCCCTGGTTGACAGCTACATGATCTTCGCGCCCGGGCATCTGCCCCCGGTCGAGGATCTGTCGCAGACGGCGGCGCGCGCGGTTGCGGGCTCGTTCCGGCTCGCCATCGAGATGGCGGCGCCGTTCATCGTCCTCGGCACCGTCTTCATGGTCGGCATCGGCCTCATCGGGAGGCTCGTGCCGCAGATCCAGGTCACGTTCGTCAGCCAGCCGCTCCAGGTTCTCGGCGGCCTTCTGCTTTTCGCTCTCGTCCTCGCCGCAGGCATGGGCTGGTTCCTCGACGGCTTCGTCCGGCAATTCTCGATGATCGTGCCGAGCTGAGGCATGGCGGACGACGCGGATAAAGACCAAAAAACGGAAACGCCCTCCGGGCGAAAGCTGGCGCGCGGGCGGCAACAGGGTCAGGTCGCGCAGTCGCGCGAGGTCAATACCTGGTTCATGCTCATGGCGGGCACGGCGATCGTACTGTTCATGTCGTCGCCGATCGCCAATGTCTTGCGGCGCTCGCTCATCGCCTTCATGCAATTGCGCAATTTCTGGAGCCCCGAGGGCATACGTTGGCCGCAATTGGAGGCGACGCTTGCCGCGATCGGCGTCACGCTGATCCTCCCCATCCTACTCTGCGTTGCAGCGGCCATTGGCGGCACCGTCATCCAGATCGGCTTGCTGTTCGCGACCGAGAAATTCAATTTCGACCTGGCGCGATTATCGCCCGCCGCCGGCTTGAAGCGCCTTTTTTCCGTGCGCTCCGGCATCGAGCTCTTGAAGAGCCTCGCCAAGATCGCCGCCGTCGCCGCCGTTGCCGTGTGGATGGCGTTTCCCGCGCTCGATCAGATGACGCGCATGGCGAGCGAGCCGGTCGAGCATCTGCCGGGCGAGCTCTATAAGCTTCTGCTCCGTCTTCTGCTCGGGGTGCTGGCAGTCGTCACCGTGCTGGCGCTCGCTGATTACGCCTATTCGCGCTTTGCCTTCATGCGCATGATGCGCATGACGAAGCAGGAGGTAAAGGAAGAGCACAAGCAGTCGGAAGGCGACCCCAAGATAAAGGCCAAGCTGCGCCAGATTCGCATCGAGCGCTCACGGCGGCGCATGATGGCATCGGTGCCCAAGGCCTCGGTCGTCATCACCAATCCGACCCACTACGCCGTGGCGCTACAATACGAGATGGGTACGGCCGGCGCACCGAAAGTTGTGGCCAAGGGCACGGATCTCGTCGCCCAGCGCATCCGTGAGCTCGCCACGGCGCACGACGTCCCGATCGTCGAAAATCCGCCGCTCGCGCGAGCCCTTTATGCGACTGTCGAGATCGAGCACGAAATCCCGCCCGAGCACTACAAGGCGGTCGCGGAAATCATCAGCTACGTCTTCCGCCTCAAAGGAAAGATCGCGCCGCAGTCCCGCCGCGCCTTGTGATAAGCTCGCAGACCGATGGACATGCCCTACGATTCAAAGATCGCGGATAGCATCAACGGCCGCCCCGTGGCGCGGGGCGAGCCTGTGCATGGGCCGCGTTGGGTCGTAGCGGCCGCGATTCTCACCATCTTCTGCAGCATCGGCGCACTGCTCTGCGCGCGGCTGCTCTTTGCCGCGTCCAGCAAGCCGTCGCTCCTCGGTCCGGCGGCGATTTTGCTCGCGATCTTGGCAATCGGCTTTGGCGTCGCCTCGATCGTCGGTCGGCAAGTCCACCGGACGATGACTGCTCGGCTCGACCTTCTCACCGGCGCGTTCGAGAGCTCGGCCAACGGGCATCTCATTCTCGGTGCCCGGGGCGAGGTCGTCTACGCCAACGACACATTTT
>CAYMNX010000060.1:0-4224 GCA_964391905.1 uncultured Rhizobiaceae bacterium | reverse complement strand
TTGTGACAAAATCGGAGCCGGAAGCTTCGTTCATGAGCCCCTCGTGCCGATGGCATTTTCCTTCCCCTGGGCAGATTAGAGGGGAACGCGCGCCGACGAAATGATTCTCTTCTCGCGCCGGCGTGGCGTGAGAGGGAGCGTTATGGGATAGGATCGCGGCGAAAGGAGTGGTTCGATGATCGATTTGAGAGAGCGCGTCGCGATCGTGACCGGCGCGAGTTCGGGGATCGGCCGTGCCATCGCGCGTGCGCTCGCTGCGGAAGGGATGAAGACGGTGCTTGCCGCGCGCAGCGGCGAGAGGCTCAAGTCGCTCGCTGCCGAGATCGACGCCGCGGGTGGAACCGCACTCGACGTTCCGGCCGATATTACCGATGAGACGCAGGTGATCGCGCTCTTCGAGGCGGCAAGCAAGGCCTATGGCCGCGTCGATCTTCTCGTCAACAATGCCGGCATTGCCGATCATACGCCGACAGCGGAGCTCTCGCTCGCGCGCTGGCAAGAGGTGATCGATATCAACCTCACCGCCGTCTTTCTCTGCTGTCGCGAGGCCTTGAAGATCATGAGGCCGCAGAAGCGCGGCCGGATCATCAATATCGGCAGCGTCTCGTCACGCGTGCCACGGCCCAACACCATCGCCTATGTCGCGGCCAAATGCGCGCTCGACGGCATGACGCACTCGATCGCGCTCGATCACCGCGCCGACGGCATCACCTGCTCGGTCCTTCATCCCGGCGTGACCGAAAGCATGCTCGGCGGCGCGCCCAATCCGCGGCCGCCGACGCAGATGATGGCCGCCGCGGACGTGGCGCGGATCGTCACCCTCATGGCATCGCTGCCCGACGAGACGAATATGCTCGAGGCGCTGGTCCTGCCGATCCAGATGCCGTTCTTGGGGCGCGGTTGACGGCTTGGCTCAGGGCAGAAAGGCTTCCGTCAGCAGCGTGCCGTCATCCGCCGACCGGGATCTCGCTGCATCATTTCTTTGCGGCGAGCGTCCGCGCCGCCATCTCTCGTTAGAGGAGGGCTTATGGCCAATTATGACGCGATCATCATCGGCGCCGGCCAGGCGGGTCCCTACCTGGCGCGTCGCCTCGCCGCGGCCGGCATGCCAGTCGCGATCGTCGAGCGTCACCTCGTCGGCGGCACCTGCGTCAATACCGGCTGCATCCCGACCAAGACCTTGGTCGCGAGCGCCGAGGCCGCGCGCTATGCCCAGCGCGCCGCCGAATTCGGTGTGGTGATCGACGGGCCGGTGCGCGTCGACATGAAACGCGTCAAGGCGCGCAAGGATGCGGTGGTCGGGAGATCGAGCGCGGGGCTGACCCAATGGCTCTCCGGCGACAAGATCACGCTCATCCGCGGCCATGCGCGGTTCACCGGCGCTCACGAAGTCCGCGTCGGGAACGAGACGCTCGCTGCGCCGCGCATCTTCATCGATGTCGGCGGACGCGCCGCGGCGCCGCCCATCGGCGGGCTCGACGAGGTCGATTACCTCACCAACAGCTCGATGATGGCGGTCGATTTCGTGCCGCCGCATCTCGTCATCGTCGGCGGCTCCTATGTCGGGCTGGAATTCGCGCAAATGTACCGCCGCTTCGGCAGCGCCGTGACGATAGTCGAGATGGCGCCGCGGCTCATCGCCCGCGAGGATGAGGATGTCTCCGCCGCCGTGCACGATATTCTCGCGGGCGAGGGGATCGAGATCCGGACCGCCGCCAAATGCGTGCGCGTCGCGAAGAGCGGCGCCGCGATCGCGCTCACCCTCGATTGCACGGACGGCGCGCCCACCGTCAGCGGCACGCATCTCCTGATCGCCGCGGGGCGGCGCCCCAACACCGATGATCTCGGTCTCGACCTCGCCGGCATCGCGACCGACAGCCGCGGCTATATCAGCGTCGATGACGAGCTCAAGACCAGCGTGCCGGGAGTCTGGGCGTTGGGCGATTGCAACGGCAAGGGCGCGTTCACGCACCCCGCGTATAATGATTTCGAGATCGTCGCCGCCAATCTTCTCGGCCACGGCCCGCGCCGGGTCGGCGACCGGATTTCAGCCTATGCGCTCTTCATCGATCCGCCCCTGGGCCGTGCCGGCATGACGGTCGCCGAGGCAAAGAGGACGGGACGGCCGCTCCTTGTCGGCGAGCGCCCGATGACCGGCGTCGCGCGCGCGGTCGAGAAGGGCCAGACCCAGGGCTTCATGAAGATCGTCGTCGATGCCGAGACGAAGGCAATTCTCGGCGCGGCGGTGCTCGGCCCCGCAGGCGACGAGGTCATCCACGGCGTGCTCGACGACATGTATGCGAAGGCGCCTTACCCGGTGCTGCAGCGGGCGATGCACATCCATCCGACCGTATCGGAGCTCATTCCGACCATGCTCGGCGCGCTGAGGCCGCTCTGAGCCGCATGGCGACAGCACGATAACGCCTGATGAAGAAGCTCTCCGGCGCCGCCGGCCTCCATCGTGCTTTCGAGATCGGCCTCATGCTCAAGGCTTTTTTCGCGGCGCTCGAGGCGCTGGGCGGGATCGTCGCCTTCCTCATCCCGCAATCCTTCATCCTCCGCCTCATCGTGCGGCTGACGCAACAGGGACGCATCGCCAGTTCCGACAATGCAATCGTCACCTTCCTGCTCCATTCGGCGCAGAATTTCTCGATCAGCACGCGGCACTTCGTCGGGATCTATCTTCTGATCCATGGCATCATCAAGCTCTTGGTGCTCGCCGGCCTGTGGCGCGAGAAGAGCTGGGCCTATCCGCTGGCGATGATCGTCTTCCTGCTTTTCATTCTCTATCAGCTCTACCGTTTCACGCTCACCCATTCGCCGTGGCTGATGCTGCTGACGGTCTTCGATCTCGCCGTGCTCTGGCTCATCTGGAATGAATATCGCGCGCGCCGCGCGCCGCCAGGCGTGCGATTACCGGCGCAACGCCCGTCATAGAGCTTGCACCGGGAGGGGTCTCACGTCTCGGTTAGCCGCCGCGCCCCAACACCGCAGCGAACAAAAAACCCAAGCTGAACGAAATCGCGACAGTGACCAGAAAGGAGATCATTTCTAGTGTCTCCGTTACACAACACGCGCACAGACCGCGATACGCTTAACTATCTTTAATAGTTATAAACGCGGCTTGATACTAGGATCAATAGAAACCTATCGAAAAGGCGCAGGCTTTCCGAGAGGCCTTTCTGTGGCCGGAGGACGGCAAGGTTAAGGCTGTAAGAGTAATCGCGGAACTCCCCATATAATAGTGTTCTAATAGTTAGCTTAGATCAAGTAATTTATTTCATGAAATCTCACGCGCGCGTAACGACATCTCAAAAGCGCGTGATCTCACGCAATCTTCCAAGTAAAACTAAGGATAAAGATCCTGGATTGTGCTTATCTATAGGCCAGGGAGCCGACTCAACTTTGGGTCGCGCTTGCATCAGGGAGGAGGTCCTCCCGCTCCTCCGTTCGAAAATCTGGAGACCAGCCATGATGAAGCATTCGGCTTTTTTCCTCGGTTTGGTACTCGCGGCGTCACCGGCCGCTTTGTCCCAGGCGGCCGACACGCCCAATTCCAGACTTGTCCAATCGGCGGCGATGTCGTCCGATAATCCGACGCAGCAAGCAGCGGTTACGACTGCCGCCGAGGACTCCTTTGTCTCGAACAGAAACCCGCTTGCATCGGCGCGGCTCGCCAGCCCTTATGACCAGGAAGATGCGTTCAAGGACGCGAACGGCAATCCGCTCCCCGGCTGGAATCTATTTGGCGGCGATATTCAGGCGAGCGGCGGCGAATAATCGCTTCGCGCCGTCCATGAATGAATAACGGGGCCGCACGCGGGCGGCCCCGTCAGCGCGGTTCATCCTCGTTCCTTCCGCTCGCGCTGCGCTTTGGCCGGGGCCACGCGTCCTGATGGCCATACGCGCCGCGGCCGACGAGATGCGCCGCCGAACGCCAAGCATGATGTGCGATCCAGCCGAGCCATCGGGCGGCGTCGATCCGCGCGAAGGCAGCCGCCGCGGTCCGCTTTCCGGCGCGACGGAGGCGAGGGTCGCGGTGCGATGCTCACATTGCCGGGCATCGCGTTCCCTCGCTGCGGCCTCCACCTCGGCGAGTGCCGCGGCGACCTCTGGCGCAACGCTCCGGCTGATCGGCGCGGCTGCGTGCTGACGAGGCCGCTCGTCCTCATCGTCACCGCGCTCGACGACTGCACGAGCGGCATCGCTCCCAGAAGGCAGCCG
>CAYMNX010000059.1:0-7896 GCA_964391905.1 uncultured Rhizobiaceae bacterium | reverse complement strand
CCGCGCCGCCTCGCGCGCCGAGGCGGCCTCGACCACCTTGGCGACGATCTTCCTCGCCTCGGCCGGATGCTCCTCAAGCCATTGCTGCAGCTTGTCGGCGACAATGCCCTCGACCACCGACCGGACCTCGGAGGAGACGAGCTTGTCCTTGGTCTGGGAGGAGAATTTCGGATCAGGCACCATGACCGAGAGAATCGAGGTAAGGCCCTCGCGCATCTCTTCGCCGGTGAGCGGGATCTTCTCCTTCTTCGAGATGCCGCTCTCATTGGCGTAGTTGTTGATCGTGCGGGTCAGCGCCGCGCGGAAGCCCGCCAAATGCGTGCCGCCATCGCGCTGCGGGATGTTATTGGTAAAGCACAGCATCGTCTCGTGATAGGAATCGGTCCATTCCATCGCGACTTCGACGGTGATGCCCTCGCGCTCGGCGGTCATCGCGATCGGCGTGCCGTGAAGCGTCTGCTTCGAGCGGTCGAGATACTGGACGAAGGCGATGAGCCCGCCCTCGTAGTGAAGCTTGATCGATTTCGGCTCGACCCCGCGCGCATCGGTGAGCTCGAGCGTCACGCCGGAATTGAGGAAGGCGAGCTCGCGCAAGCGGTGCTCGAGCGTCGCGTAGTCGAATTCGGTTTTGCTGAAGGTCTTGGCGCTCGGCCAGAAGGTGATCTCGGTTCCGGTGCGCTCGCCGCTCGGGCCGACAACGGCCAAGGGCGCTTCGGGATCACCATCATGGAAGCGCATGAAATGTTCCTGGCCATCGCGCCAGATACGCAGCTCGAGCTTTGCGGAGAGGGCATTCACCACCGAGACACCGACGCCGTGCAGCCCGCCCGAGACCTTGTAGGAATTCTGGTCGAATTTCCCGCCGGCGTGGAGCTGGGTCATGATCACTTCGGCGGCGGAGACGCCCTCTTCCTGATGGATGTCGACCGGAATGCCGCGGCCATTATCGGTGACCGTAACCGAGCCATCGGGATTGAGCGTCACGGACACCGTGTCGCAATAGCCGGCGAGCGCCTCGTCGATCGAATTGTCGACCACCTCATAGACCATGTGATGGAGACCCGAGCCGTCATCGGTATCGCCGATATACATGCCGGGGCGCTTGCGCACGGCATCGAGGCCGCGCAGGACCTTGATGGATTGCGCGTCGTAATTGCCGTTATTCGGCGGGGTATCGGGAGCGGGTTCACTCATTTGACTAGTCACCTTGCGAAAAAATGCGGGCATCGGCCACGGCAAAGAACTGCGCTTCGTCGCGCAAGCCTTCGAACAGCGCGGCATCGGTCCCGGTCAGCCAAGCTTGGGTTTTGAGATCGAGAATTTCGCCGAAGAGGGCGGCCCGCCGCTCGGCATCGAGATGGGCTGCGACCTCGTCCAAAAGCATGATCGGCGCATGGCCGGTCTGCGCCGCGACCAGGCGGGCGTGGGCGATCAGGATCGCGAGCAGCAGGGCTTTCTGCTCGCCCGTCGAGCAGAGCGCCGCCTCCATGCCATTGCCGAGATGCGTGACGGCAAGATCGGAGCGGTGCGGACCGAAGCGCGTGGTGCCGCTTTCGCCATCGCTGCGGCGCTGCGCCTGAAAGCGGCGGCGTAGCTCGTCTTCGGCGGCGAGGGCCGGCATCTCGTCGAGCCAATGATCGACCTCGCCCGCCATCGCCAGCCGCGCTTGCGGAAACGGCCCTTGGCTTGCCGCGCAAACGCGATCGAGGCGCGCTACCGCTTGGCCGCGCGCATCGACCATGGCGATGCCATGCGCCGCCATCTCCGCTTCGAGCGCCTTGAGCCAAGACGGATCGCCGCCGCCCTCGCGCAAGAGCTTCAGGCGCTCGCGCATCGCACGCTCATAGGCGGACAGGCGCGCCGGGTGCTCAGGATCGAAACCGCACACGAGCCGGTCAAGAAACCGTCGGCGTGCGCCCGCGCCTTCGATGAAAATCCGGTCCATCTGCGGCGTGAGCCAGACGAGACTGACCAGCTCCGCGAGGGCAGCCTGGCTTTTCGCCGGCGCGCCGTCGATCCGCACGAGGCGCCTCTCGCCGCTGTCGCTTTCGGCATCGCGGCCGGTGCCGATCTGGACCACGCCCTGCGGCGTTGCAAGCAAGGCCGACAAAGCCCAGGGGCGGGTACCGCCGCGGCAGTCGATCTCGGCAAGCCTGGCGCGGCGCAAGCCGCGGCCTGGCGCCAGGAACGAGATCGCCTCCAAGAGATTGGTCTTGCCGGCCCCGTTCGGCCCGGTCAGCACGACCGGTAGCGCCGACGTCTCGAGCCGCACCGAGCCATAGGAGCGGAAGTCGCTTAGCGAGATGCGCGCGACCGAGGGCGCCGCCGTACTGGCACGCGCCTCGAACGCCGCAACTTCGTTTGCCATGATCAATGCCAAAGAGACCTAGACACGCATCGGCATCAGCACGTAAAGCGCGCTGCCATCGGCGCTGTCGCGCACGATCGTGGGCGAGGCGGCATCGGCCATGGCGAAACGCGCTCCTTCGCCTTCGATCTGCTCGGCTATGTCGAGCAGATACCGCGAATTGAAGCCGATCTCCAAGGGCTGGGCGTTGTAGCGCACCTCGAGCTCCTCGGTCGCCGTTCCATTCTCCGGGCTCGTCGCCGAGAGGGTCAGATTGCCACGATCGAGTGCCAGCTTCACGGCGCGACTTTTCTCGGTCGAGATGGTCGAGACGCGATCGACCGCCTCGGCAAAGAGCTTGCAGTCGACTTCGAGGATGCGGTCGTTATTGGTCGGGATGACGCGATCGTAATCCGGGAAGGTACCGTCGATCAGCTTTGATGTAAGCACTGTATCGGCAAAAGTGAAGCGGATCTTCGTATCGGAGAGCGCTACCGCGACGTCCTGATCCATCTCGTCGAGCAGCTTCCGAAGCTCGGTCACGGTCTTCCGCGGCACGATCACGCCCGGCATGCCGGACGCGCCCTCGGGCAGGGGAATTTCCATGCGCGCCAAGCGATGGCCGTCGGTCGCGACCGCCCGCAGCATGCTGAGCTTCTCGCTCTTCGCGGCATGGAGATAAATGCCGTTCAGATAATAGCGCGTCTCCTCGGTCGAGATCGCAAACCGGGTGCGGTCGATGAGCCGCTTCAGATCCGCCGCCGAGAGGAGGAAATGGTGGGCGAGATCGCCCCCCGCCATCAGCGGATAATCCTCGGGCGGCAGGCAGGAGAGGGTGAAGGTCGAGCGCCCGGAGCGCAGCGTCATCAGCCCCTTTTCGCCGGTCGTCTCGAACTCGATCTGCGCCCCCTCGCGCAGCTTGCGGATGATATCGTAAAGCGTATGGGCGGGCACGGTCGTGGCACCCGGCTGGCCGCTCTGCGCGGCAAGCGAGGACACCATTTCAAGGTCCATATCGGTTGCCGATAGGGACAGCTTCGATCCTTCGGCCTTGAGCAGAACGTTCGAGAGGATCGGAATGGTATTGCGGCGCTCGACGACGCTCTGCACGTGGCCCAAGGCGCGGAGCAGCGCGGCGCGTTCGATGGTCAGCTTCATGGTTGTCGGGTTCACGCTCGTTGAAGGCGGATCCGTATTCCGGGAGCCCCGGAAAACACCGCCTACCCCGGCCGGAATTGGTGAGGCAGAACGGTGGAAAACTATAGCACGGGCGGGGCCGCGCGTACACCGTTCGGAACGGTCGAAAAAGGGCGGAAAAGACGCTGATTCCCGGGCTTTTCAGGCCGATTTTCCGCCCTGAACCGAGCCTCGCTCGGCGCGCGCCTGCGGCGTCTCTCCGGGCACGCGAAAAAGGCTGGCCCGCTCAGCTCTCGAGCATCCGCCGCAGAAGCTCGATGTCCTCGGCCATGGTGCGGTCGCTGGCCCGCAATTCCTCGATCTTGCGCACTGCATGCATGACCGTGGTGTGATCGCGACCGCCGAATTTGCGCCCGATCTCGGGTAACGAGCGCGGCGTCAGCTGCTTGCAGAGATACATCGCCACTTGCCGCGGCCGCGCGACCGCGCGGGCGCGGCGCGCCGAATGCATATCGGCCAGGCGGATGTTGTAGTGCTCGGCGACGCGCTTCTGGATCTCGTCGATCGTGACGCGGCGGTCATTGGCGCGCAGCAGATCGTGCAGGACTTCCTGCGAGCTTTCGAGCGTCAACTCGCGGCCGACGAGCTGCGCGTGGGCAAAGATGCGGGTGAGGGCACCTTCGAGCTCACGGACATTCGAAGTGATACGGTGAGCAAGGAACTCGAGCACTTTGGTCGGCACCACCACCTTGCTGCGCTCTGCCTTCGCCTGGAGGATGCCGAGCCGCAATTCGTAGGTGGTGGGATGGATATCGGCGACCAGCCCCCAGCCGAGGCGGGACCGCATGCGTTCCTCCATGCCCTCGAGGTCGGTCGGCGACTTGTCGGCGGAGATCACGATCTGCCGGTTTTGGTCCGCCAGCGCGTTGAAAGTGTGGAAGAACTCTTCCTGGGTGGTGTCCTTGCCGGAAATGAAGTGGACATCGTCGATCATCAGGACATCGACCGAGCGGAATTGCTCTTTAAACGCCATCGTGTCCTTGAAGCGCAGCGCGCGAATGAACTGGTACATGAATTTCTCAGCGGAGAGGTAGATCACCTTTCGCTTGGGATCTTGCGTTCGGATGTACCACGCGATCGCATGCATCAAATGCGTCTTGCCAAGGCCGACGCCACCATAAAGGAATAGCGGATTGAACGGCACCGAGCGATTGGAGCCGACCTGCGCTTCGGCGACGCGCCGCGCGGCCGCATGCGCGAGCTCGTTCGGCTTGCCGACGACGAAATTCTCGAAGGTGAAGCGCGGATCGAGTGGCGCGCTGATGTCCTTCTCGTCGACGACATCGCCGGTCCCGAGCGGCTCCACGGCCGGCTCGGCCACAGCCGGTGCCGAGACGCCTGCAACCAGGATATCGACCGCGGCAATATGGCCGTTCTCGCCGTTCCAGAGCGCGCGAATGCGATCGACATAGTGGGCGGCGACCCAATCGCGCAGGAAACGCGTCGGGACCGTGATCTTGACACGGCCTGCCTCAATGCCCTGGAGCGTCATGTTGCGGAGCCAGCTACGATAGGCAGCGTCGCCGAATTCGCTGCGCAACCTTGCCCGCACTCGCGCCCATTGGGACTGAACATCATCAACGCGTCCCAAGGATTCCGCCATCCTCTCACTCCCCCACGAAGCAGAAACCGGACAACGAGCGCGCAATCCACATTCGGCGGAAACGAAGCGCCTCTCGCTTCTCGCCGTGCCGTCACGAACCGCAGCTGCCAGTTACCGCGTAACCCTCACGCAAACCGTACTAGCTCGCCGCTAAACTCTTGTTTGAAACTGCCTCTCGCAACGCGTGGCGTACCGGTGTTCTTGCTTCAACGCCCCCGCCATGTGACGCGTGCTAACATTACCTAAGCTGAAATGGAGATGGCAACAACTCTGAAAGAAAAATGTCGCGGATTTTTTTTCGAGTGGCACCACTGCCACGCTTGAATTTTTAGAGCGCCTTGATTCGTGCAGAGAGCCGCGAAATTTTGCGTGCAACCGTACGGTTGTGAAGCACGCCTTTGTTGGCACCGCGTTGCAACTCAGGCCCCGCAACAGCGAAAGCTTCCTTCGCCGCGTTCTTGTCGCCGGCCGCGATCGCCGTTTCGACTTTCTTGACGAAAGTCCGAATGCGGCTCATGCGCGCGCGGTTCACTTCCGTGCGGCGCGCGGTTTGACGAATGCGTTTCTCTGCGGAAGGATGATTGGCCATCGCCGACCCGTCGAAATGATAATGGGAAGCGCGGCTTATAGCGATCCCGTGATCGAGCGTCAAGTCAGCGGTTCTTGAACGCGGGCTTACGCTTCTCGACGAATGCGGCCATGCCTTCTTTCTGATCTTCGGTCGCGAACAGCGCGTGAAAGAGCCGGCGCTCGAAGCGTACGCCTTCGGCCAGCGTGGTTTCGAACGCACGGTTAACGGCTTCTTTTGCGGCCAGCACGGAAGGCCGTGATAAAGCGGCGATTTTCTCGCCCAGCTTCAGCGCTTCCTCGAGCAGCTTGTCATTGGCGACGACACGGCTGACGAGGCCGCAGCGCTCGGCCTCGGCGGCATCGATCATGCGGCCGCTTAACACCATTTCCATCGCCTTTGCCTTGCCGACGGCGCGGGTGAGCCGCTGCGTCCCGCCGGAGCCGGGGATGATGCCGAGCGTAATCTCCGGCTGACCGAATTTTGCGCTCTCGGCGGCGAGAATGGTGTCGCACATCATCGCCATCTCACAGCCGCCTCCCAACGCGAAACCGGCGACGGCCGCGATGATCGGCTTGCGACAGGTCGTGATGCGCTCCCAGCCATTGGTGATGAAATCTTCGACATAGCAGTCGACGAAGCTCTTGCGCGCCATCTCCTTGATATCGGCGCCCGCGGCGAAAGCACGCTCGCTGCCGGTCAGGACGATCGCGCCGATCTTGTCGTCTGCCTCAAACGCATCGAGCGCCGCACCAAGCTCCTTCACCAGCGCATCGCACAGCGCGTTGAGCGCTTGCGGGCGGTTGAAGGTAATGAGACCGACAGCGCCGCGTGTTTCCGCCAAGATGTTCTGATAATTCATTGGTTAACGCTCCATCATTCTGGCGATAGGGTGAAACTGACCGTGAGGTGTCCGTCCTGGCCGCGGAAATCAAGCGTCAGACGCTCGGCATCGCGCTGCCAGCGATCGGCGCTGATTTTTTTCCAGCCCAGCTGCGGCAGGCTTGCCCCATAGAAGGTTTGCACTTTGGCGCGGCTCAAGGCGCCTTGCGCCCGCGCCTCGACGATGCGGCCTTCCGGCTTGTCGAAGACAAGCGCCGATCCTGCGACGAGTTTCAGACCAGGCATCAACGGCACATCCTCGGTCCCGGCGACGAATTCCTCGGCCGAGGCGAGCGGCGCAACAAGAGAAAGCAATACGGCAAGGACGAGGGATCGGTGCATCTTCGAACCCTAGTCCTAGCGCTGGCGCTTCGCACAGTAAAAAGTCGAACGACCGCCCTGAACGATGCGCCGAATCGTGCTGCGGCAATCACAGCCCGGGCACTGCTCGCCTTCCCTGCCATAGACCGCCCAATGATGCTGGAAATAACCCAATTCGCCGGAGGCCTGGACATAATCGCGCAGCGAGCTGCCGCCGGCGGCAACGGCGCGCGTCAACACATCGCGGATGGCTGCGGCAAGGCGCTCGGCACGTTCGCCTTGGACCGTCCCCGCGAGGCGCCGCGGCGACAGACCGGCGCCGAACAATGCTTCGCACGCATAGATGTTGCCAAGGCCGGCGACGACGCGCTGATCAAGAAGTGCGGCTTTGATCGACGTCTTCTTCCCTTTGAGCGCCTCCGCCAAAGCGGGACCGCTGAATTCATTGCTCAACGGCTCGGGCCCGAGGCCGCGAAAGCGCGGATGCTCGGCAAGGCTCTCTTCCTCGCCATAATCAAGCAAACCGAAGCGGCGCGCATCGTTGAGCCGCAGCTCCGTGCCGTCGTCAAACCGGAACACCGCGTGATCATGCTTCTCGCGCGGCGGCGCTTTGCCGGGCAAGGCGATGATCAGGCGGCCCGACATGCCGAGATGCGCGATGAGAACACCGCCACCTTCCATATGCATGAGAATGTATTTGGCGCGCCGCGAAAAGCGTTCAACGCGGCGGCCTTCGAGGCGTTGCGCCAAGCCCGCGGGAATGGCGCTGCGCAGATCAGGGCGCGCCAACTCCAATCGCATGAGACGCTTGCCGGTCAAAGCTTGCGCCAAACCACGGACAACGGTTTCAACCTCAGGAAGTTCGGGCATTCATCGCAGGTGGGGTTTGTCGGGCGGCGCGGCGTTCCGCTATCTTGCAGAAATGAGCCCCCCTGGCACAAGCCATATGGATCCTCCCCGCGCCGATTTCGGCTTCCG